>JBMCMJ010000071.1:0-11238 GCA_048615135.1 Pseudomonadota bacterium | reverse complement strand
GGCAGCACGTCGACCTACGGGGCTCTGGCCACCGCCGTCGGGAAACAGCCGAATGCCTGCCGTGCGGTCGGCGCCGCGGTCGGGGCCAACCCGGTCGCCCTGGTGATCCCCTGTCATCGGGTCGTCGGCGCCAATGGCCGCTTGACCGGCTATGCTGGCGGGCTCGAGCGAAAACGCTGGCTGCTCGCCCACGAAGGGGTCACGCTCCAGTCCGACGTCGAACGTGGACAAGGGGAGACGGACAGGTGAGGCTGATCTCGCAACTCGGGGTCGTGGTGCTTGCGGCGATGCTGCTGACCGGTGAGACGCGGGCCGCCGACCGGGAGGTCATCGAGGCGCGGGTCGATCTGGCCTTGACGGAATTGCGCGCCGCCGCACCCGAAGCCGCCGAATTGCTGGCCGAGGCGCGGGGGGTGTTGGTGATGCCGGAGGTGACGCGTGCCGGGTTCGTCGTGGGTGGCTACTACGGCGAGGGCGCGCTGCGGGTCGACGGCGTCACGGTTGCCTACTACTCGGTTGCCGGCGGATCGCTGGGCCTGCTCGCCGGGGTGGAGACCTCCAGCCAGGTGATGCTGTTCATGACCGACGAGGCCTTGGAAGGCTTTCGTCGGGCGGATGGCTGGGAGGCGGGGGCCAATGCCAACGTCACCGTTCTCCAGGCCGGTATCGGTCGGCGGGTGGACACGACCGTGCAGGATCGCCCGATCGTCGCCTACGTGTTCGGCCAGCAGGGCCTGATGGCGGGGGTCGGTCTCGACGGCGCCAAATACAGCCGCATCGAGCGCTGACGCCGCGCTTGTCCTGGCTGCGGGCTCCCGCCGACGCCGCTTGGCGGCTCGTCTATCGTCTCGTCTACCGGCCGCGCCGGCTCGTCTGGCGATGGCTCGGACTGGAGCGGGGTGGCGTGTGCGTGGCCGTGCGCAGCGCGGATGCCCTGCTGCTCGTCCGTCACTCCTATCGCCCTCGGCTCGATTTTCCCGGCGGGGGACTCGAGCGGGGTGAAGAACCCGAGACCTGTGCACGGCGCGAACTTCGCGAGGAATTGGGGCTGGAGGTGCCCCCCGCGGCGCTGATCGGGCTGGGCAGACTGCGTTCGGCCCACGGCGGTCCGGGCGTCCGCAACCATCTGTTCGAGTGGCGGGTCGAGCGGATTCCCGAGGTCCGCATCGACCGGCGCGAACTGGTCTGGGCCGGACCGGTGCAACCGAAGGCGGTGCCAAAGGCGGATCGCGCGCTCGCGGTTCGCTGGTATTTGCGCCGGCACGCTCCCGACCTGGACCGGCCCGGCTGAGGCCACGCCGCGGAATCGCCGCCGACGTCGACAGCACGAGCGACCGCCCGCCGCAGGGCTCTAGCCGAACGGTCGCGCGTTGCTATCTCTTGTTTCGGAAATGTCCGAAACGACGGGATCGCCATGCGCCTCACCCCCCTGCAGCAGGAGTTCGTCCTCCACTTCGGCGAGATGGGTAGCCGGTGGGGCATCAACCGCACCGTCGGCCAGATCTACGCGCTGTTGTTCCTCTCGGCCGAGCCGCTCAACGCCGAGCAGATCTGCGAGCGGTTGGGCTTCTCGCGCTCCAACGTGTCGACCGGGCTGAAGGAGTTGCAGGGCTGGAACCTCGTCCGGCTGAAGCACCTGCCCGATGATCGGCGCGACTACTTCACCACGCCGGACGACCTCTGGGAAATCGTCCGCATCCTCGCCGAGGAGCGCAAGAAGCGGGAGATCGACCCGACCCTTTCCAAGCTGCGCGCGCTGCAGCTCGAGCCCGCGACCGACCCCGAGGACGTGCACGCCCGGCAGCGGATCGCGGAAACGCTGGCGCTGATCGAGCTCTTGTCGGGCTGGTACGACGACGTGAAGCGCCTGGAAACCGACCGCCTCGCCCAACTGCTGGCGCTCGGTGCCAAGGTGCAGAAGGTGCTGAACATGAAGGACCGCCTCGCCGTGTTCCCCGGCGGCAAGCGCCGCCCGCCCTCTTCCTCGGCCACGGAGGCCTGAGCCATGGACGCCCTCGACCTCTCCCGGCTGCAGTTCGCGGCCAACATCTCGTTCCACATCCTCTTTCCGAGCATCACCATAGCACTCGGCTGGGTGCTGGTGTTCTTCAAGCTGCGCTTCGCCCTGACCGGCGACAGCAAGTGGATGGACGCCTATTTCTTCTGGGTGAAGGTGTTCGCCCTGTCGTTCGCCCTCGGTGTGGTCTCCGGCATCACCATGAGCTTCCAGTTCGGCACCAACTGGCCGGGCTTCATGGAGCGGGTCGGCAACGTCGCGGGGCCGCTGCTCGCCTACGAGGTGCTGACCGCCTTTTTCCTCGAGGCCGTGTTCCTGGGCATCATGCTGTTCGGCTTCCGCAAGGTGCCGGGCTGGGTGCACACCCTCGCCACGGTGCTGGTCGCGGTGGGCACCACGCTCTCGGCCTTCTGGATCCTCGTGCTCAATTCCTGGATGCACACGCCGCAAGGCTTCGAGATCCGCGACGGCGTGGTGCATGCGACCGACTGGCTGGCGATCATCTTCACGCCCTCGATGCCCTACCGGCTCGCCCACACCCTGTTGGCCAGCGGGCTGACGGCCGCGTTCCTGATCGCCGGGCTCTCGGCGTTCCGCTGGCTGCGCGGTGACCGCAGTTCGGGCAACGACGCGGCGCTGCGCACGGGCGTGACCCTCGCGGCCGTCCTCATCCCGTTGCAGATTTTTGCGGGCGACCTGCACGGGCTGAACACGCTGGAGCACCAGCCGCAGAAGGTGGCGGCGATGGAGGGCAATTGGGAGACCCGGCCCGGCGTGCCGCTGGCGCTGTTCGCCCTGCCGGACGAAGAGGCCCGCGAGAACCGCTTCGAGATCGCCATTCCCTACGGTGCCAGCCTGATCCTGACGCATCGGGCGGACGGCGTGGTGCCGGGGCTCGACGACTTCGTCGAACCCGATGGCACGGTGCTGCACCCGCCGGTCGCCAAGGTGTTCTTCGCGTTTCGCGTGATGGTCGGCGTGGGCCTGTTGATGCTCGTCGTCAGTTGGTTCGCGGTTTGGCGGTTGCGCCGGCACGGCCTCTCGCCCTCGCTCGGGCGGGGTCTGGTGGCGATGACCTTCTCGGGCTGGGTGGCGACGCTCGCCGGCTGGTACACGACCGAGATCGGCCGGCAGCCCTGGCTGGTCGACGGCGTGCTGCTGACGGCCGATGCGGTCGGCCCGGTGCCGGCTGCGATGGTCGCCTCGACGCTGGTGCTCTACCTCGTCGTCTACGCGACGCTGATCGCCACCTACGTGGCCGTCCTGTTCTACCTGGCCGGCAAGGCGGCGAGGGGTGATCTCGGCCGGGTCACATCGCTGCCGCCGTCGATGGCCGCCACGGTGCCGGCGGAGTGACGCCCATGGACCTGTTCGGCGATCCCGCGGTCTGGTTGCCCGTCACCTTCGCGGCGCTGATGGGCACGGCGATCCTGATCTACGTCGTGCTCGACGGCTTCGATTTGGGCATCGGCGTCCTGTTCGCCGTGGCCGAGCCCGAGGACCGCGACCCCATGGTGGCCTCGATCGGTCCCTTCTGGGACGCGAACGAGACGTGGCTGGTCCTCGCCGTGGGGCTGCTCCTGGTGGCCTTCCCGGTGGCGCACGGGACCATCCTGACAGCGCTCTACCTGCCCGTGTTCGTCATGCTGATCGGCCTGACCCTGCGCGGCGTCGCCTTCGAGTTCCGCGCCAAGGCCCCGGCCGGCCGCAAGGCCGTCTGGGAGCTCGCCTTTTTCTGGGGCTCGCTGTCGACGTCGCTCGCCCAGGGCTTCATGCTCGGGCTCTACATCATGGGGTTGCAATGGACGTGGCCGGCGGTCGCCTTTGCCACGCTCACCGCCTTGTGTTTGACGCTCGGCTACGTGTTCAACGGCGCCACCTGGCTGATCTACAAGACCGAGGGCGATCTGCAGCGGCGGTCCTATCGCTGGGCGCGCTTCGGCCTCGCGGGTGCGGCACTCGGCGTGGCGCTCGTCTCGCTCGTGAGCCCGCTCGTGAGCCCGCGCATTTTCGAGAAGTGGTTCTCGGTGCCGGAACTCTTCCTGCTCGCACCCCTGCCGATCGGGGCAGCACTCCTGATCGGCCTCTTGTGGCTGGCGCTGAAGGAGGGGCCGAGTGCGACCGACCGCTGGTGCTGGCTGCCGTTCCTCGGCTCGACCGCGCTCATCACGCTGGCCTTCGTCGGCCTCGCCTACTCGTTCTATCCCTATGTCGTGCCCGAGCAGCTGACGATCTACGAGGCGGCGGCCGCACCCGAAAGCCTGTTCATCATCCTGATCGGCACGGCATTCGTGCTGCCGGTGATCGCCCTCTACTCGGTGCTCGCCTACACCGTCTTCCGCGGCAAGAGCTCGGAACTGCGCTACGACTGAGGTCACGCGCGGCAGCGGAAGAGAAGGACGCGGGGGCTTTTGGCCCCCGCACCCCCGGTGACTTGGAAGGAGGGGCGACGAAAGTCGGAGATTTCTCGGCAAGTCATTGGGCGGGAAGGACAATTCGGGGAGTGGCTTCGTTCGGCAATACCGGGACGCACCACCGCTCCCCAACCCCGAAGACCACCCACGACCGATCGCCAAGGTTACACCCGCAAGGTTGAAATTCCTAGATGCCGATACGTCGCGGCGTCGCGGTAAGGGTCGAAACGCGCCAGGAAGAGGCATGAGGCGCCCAGGCGTTGGCGAAGGCGATGAAAAAATGGTCGCTGTGTCGCGCCCTCGAACTGCAAATTCGGACTCGCGCACCTGCTCCGTTGCGGCGTACTTCTTCGAATCGAACCAAGGATGACTCCCGGGTCACCCAAGCGAAGAGGGACGTGCCATGACGCTGGGGACGCTGAAAGATCTTTATCTCGGCCAGTTGCAGGACCTTCGCAGCGCGAACGCGCAGGCGCTCGAGGTCACCGCGGAGTTGGCGACCGCGGCAACGAACGCGGAGCTCAAAGATGCGCTCAATGCCGGCGTCGCGGGGATCCGCGACGGCATGCAGGCGGTCGAGGATCTCGTTCGCGCCCACGGGGCAGATCCCGCCGGCGCGTTCTGCCTGGGCATGCAAGGCTTGGTCGCGGAAGCCCGCGCCCATGCGCTGGAGGAGGACATCCCGGATCCGGCCCTGCGTGACCTGATGATCATGAGCCAGTACAAGCGCATGACGCACTATGCGATTGCCGGCTACGGGTCGGCGCTCCTGTTCGCCCATCGTCTCGGGCTCGGCGAAGACGCCCGGACCCTCGAGACATGTCTCGAGGAGACGCGCGGCGGCGACGTCCGCATGAGCGACATCGCAACAGCGTAGGTCGATCGCGCCGGGGCCGCTCTTCGCCGCGGGGCGACCGCCGTCCCGCTCGCCCTGGCCTCGGCGATCGTGCGGCCGGAGAACCGCCGAATGACGTAACGAAGTCTCCGCGGCCGGAACTGTTCCCTGCCAGTTTCTAATCCTGCGAAAAACCTCGATCGCGAACATTCCACCGTGTGCCGACGGCCGTGGCCGTCGGCCGGGGGTCCAGGGGGCCAAAAGCCCCCTGGTCTCTTGCCTTCCTTTTTACGTCATGCGGCGTCCGGCCGGCTGGTGACGGTCGGTTGGAGGAGGCGGGCCATGCGGCGGGCGAAGGCGCCGGGGTCGGGCAGGGGTTCGCCTTCGACGACGCGGGCTTGATCGAGCAGGAGGCGGGTGAGGTCGTCGATGCGTTCCTGGTCGGTGTCCGGGGCTTCGGCCATGGCGCGGATCAGGGGGTGGGTCGGGTTGACCTCGAGGATGCGGCCGCCGAGGGCGTCGAGCTGCTTGTGCTGTTTGAGGAAGCGTTCGAAGCGCAGATCGAAGCCGCCCTCGTCGGCGACGAGGCAGACGGCACTTTCGGTCAGGCGCTTGGAGCGGCGGACGTCCTTCACCGCGTCCTTCAGGGTGAGCTTCATTTTGGCGAGCAGGCGGTCGAGGGACGGGTCGTCTGCGGGTGTTTCCGCTTCGCTCGTCTCGCCGCCCTCGACCCCGGAGAGGTCGACCGCGTCGCGGGTGAGCGACTTGAAGGGTTTGCCGTCGAAGCTGGTCATGACCGGCAGCCAGAAATCGTCGATGGCGTCGGTCAAGAGCAGGACCTCGACACCCTTGGCCTTGGCCTGCTCCAGTTGCGGGCTGCCCTTCAGGGCTTCGACGTTCTCGCCGGAGATGGTCAGGATGGCGTCCTGGCCGGGCTTCATGCGGGCGACGTACTCTTCCAGGCTGACCCAGCCGTCGCTGGCGGTGGAGCGGAAGCGGGCCAGCTTGGCCAGCCGTTCGCGGTTGCCCGCGTCCTCGTACATCCCCTCCTTCAAGACGGCGCCGAACGCCTCCCAGAAGCCGAGGTAATCGGGATTGCCTTCTTCCTTCGGCAGCTTGGCGATCCGTTCCAGTTCGTCGAGCACGCGCTTGACGAGGCCCTGGCGTATTTTGGCGACGACCGCGTTCTTCTGCAGGGTCTCGCGCGAGACGTTGAGCTGCAGGTCGTCGCTGTCGACCACGCCGGAGACGAAGCGGAGGTAGCGGGGCAGGAGGTCGTCGAGGTGGTCGGTGATGAACACGCGCCGGACGTAGAGCTTCACCCCGTGCCGCCGGCTCGGATCGTAGAGGTCGAACGGCGCCATCGACGGGACGAACAGGAGGCCCGTATAGCTCAACAGGCCCTCGACGCTGAAATGCAGCCGGGTCAGCGGCTCGTCGAAGGCGTGGGCGCTGTGGTGGTAGAACTCGGTGTACTGCGCGTCGGTGATCTCGCCCTTCGGCCGGCGCCAGAGCGCGCTGGCGGTGTTGATCTGCTCGGGCTCGCCGGTCTGGGCACCGGGCGCTTCGCCCGGCTCGCCGAGGCGAATGGGGAAAGCGACGTGATCGGAGTAGGTCCGCACCAGCGTTTTCAGCCGGGCCGGCTCCAGGAACTCCTTGGCATCGTCCTTCAGCTTGAGGACGACGGCGGTGCCGCGGGCGAGCTGCGTGTCGGTCTCGTCCAGGGTGAAGCCGGTGCGGCCGTCGGAGCGCCAGACCCAGGTGGTCGCGCTGCCGGCCTTGGTCGAGAACACCGCCACCTCGTCGGCGACCATGAAGGCGGCGTAGAAGCCGACGCCGAACTTGCCGATCAGCTGGCTGTCGGCTTTGGCGTCGCCGCTCAGGGTCTCCAGGAACTGGGCGGTGCCGGACCGCGCGACGGTGCCGAGATTGGCCGCCATCTCGTCGGGTGTCATGCCGATGCCGTCATCGGCGATGGTGAGCGTGCCCTTGTCCGGATCGGCGACGATGCGGATCTCCAGCTCGGGGCGGTCGCCCAGGAGCTCGGGCCGGCTGAGGCTCTCGTAGCGGAGCTTGTCGCAGGCATCCGAGGCGTTCGAGATCAACTCGCGGAGGAAGATTTCCCGGTGCGTGTAGAGCGAGTGAATGACCAGATCGAGCACGCGGCCCACATCGGCCGCGAAAGCTTGCCGTTCGCCCACCTTCGTCTCCAAGCTCGTCCTGCCGGCCGCGGGGTGGCCGGTCGTTCGGGTTGCGTGGCGGACATGTAGGGAATGCGACGCGACGCGCAAGAAGCGGAGGACGCGCGCTGGATGGCGGTGGCGCTCCGCTTGGGTCTCCGCAACCAGGGCCGGACGTGGCCGAACCCGGCGGTTGGCTGCGTGCTGGTGAAGGACGGCCGGATGGTCGGCCGGGGCTGGACGCAACCGGGCGGGCGGCCGCACGGTGAGGTCGAGGCATTGGCCCGCGCGGGTGGGCAGGCCCGGGGTGCCACGGCCTATGTCAGCCTGGAGCCCTGCGCGCATCACGGCCGCACGCCGCCCTGCACGGCGGCGCTGATCGCCGCCGGCGTGGCGCGGGTGGTGACCGCCACGAGCGACCCCGACCCCCGGGTGGCGGGAGAGGGGCACGCGCAGCTGCGCGCGGCGGGCATCGCGGTGAGCGAGAACGTTTGCCGGGCCGAGGCCGATGCGCAGCACGCGGGCTTCTTCGCCAAGGTCCGCCTCGGCCGCCCCTTGGTCGCCCTCAAGCTCGCCCAGACGCTGGATGGCCGCATCGCCACCGCCGACGGCTGGAGCCAGTGGATCACCGGCGCCGCGGCGCGCGCCCGCGGCCATCTGCTGCGGGCGACCCACGATGCGATCCTGGTCGGCAGCGGCACCGCGCGGGCCGACGATCCGGCGCTCACCTGCCGCCTCCGGGGCCTCGAAGACCGCTCGCCCGTGCGTCTGGTCATCGACGGTCGGGGCGAGCTTGCCGAGACGTCCGCCCTGGTGCGCACCGCGCGCGACGTGCCGGTCTGGCTGCTCACCACGGCGGACGGGGCAAGCCGCGCGGCCCCGCTGGAGCGCTTCGGTGTTCGTCTCGTCCCGCTGGCGGCGACCTCGACCGGGCATGTCGACGTCAAGGCAGCCATGCAGGCGCTGGGCGAGGCGGGTCTCACCCGCGTCCTGGTCGAGGGTGGGTCCGGCTTGGCCGCGGCTTTGCTCGAAGCCGACCTCGTCGATCACCTGCACGTGTTCACCGCCGGTCGCGTGCTCGGCGGCGATGCCCTCGCGGCGATCGGTCCCTTGGGCCTAACATCCCTTGCCGCGGCGCCCCGCTTTCGCCACATGAGCGGTCTCGTCTGCGGCGACGACCGGCTGCAGCTCTGGGCCCGGCAACGCGAGGCGTCATGTTCACCGGAATCGTCACCCACATCGGACGCGTGCTGAGCGTCGAGGGAACGACCGACCGTCGCCTGACGGTCGCGAGCGAACTCGACTACGCATCCCTACCGCTCGGCGCGTCGGTGGCGCACAGCGGCATCTGCCTGACCGTGGTCGAGAAGGGCCCGGGCCGGCACGTCGTCGAGGCGTCGGCGGAAACGCTGGCGCGGACGACGCTCGGCACGTGGCAGCCCGGCACCGCGCTCAACCTCGAGACCTCCTTGAAGCTCGGCGACGAATTGGGCGGCCATTTCGTCTTCGGCCACGTCGATGCCACGGCCGAAATCCTGACCATCGCCGAGGACGGCGAGTGTTGGCGCTTGGAGGTCGGTCTGCCGGCGGAGCTGGCGGCGATGGTCGCGGTCAAGGGCTCGATCGCGGTGGATGGCATCTCGCTCACCGTCAACGACGTCGCTGCCGACCGCTTCGCTTTGACCATCGTGCCTTATACGTGGCAGCACACGTCGCTTGCCGACCGGCGGGTGGGCGATGCGGTCAACCTCGAGGCCGACATGCTCGCCCGCTACGTGGCGCGCCAACTCCAGGGCCAATTCCAGGAAAGACACCACCCATGACCGATACCGGCCAGTCACGGCCGCACGTCCTCGTCATCGAGGCCCGCTTCTACGACCACATCGCCGACCGCCTGCTCGAAGGGGCGAAGACGGCGCTGGACAAGGCGGGTGTCACCTACGAGGTGGTCAGCGTCCCGGGGGCGCTGGAGATCCCGACCGCGATCGCGCTCGCCGATGCGAGCGACCGCTACGATGCGTTCGTGGCACTGGGCTGTGTCATCCGCGGCGAGACCTCGCACTACGACATCGTGGCGAACGAGAGTGCCCGCGGCCTGGTCGAGCTCGGCCTCGATCGGGGCTGCCCGATCGGCAACGGAATTCTCACCGTGGATACCGAGGCGCAGGCGCTGGTGCGCGCCGATCCGGCGGGCAAGAACAAGGGCGGGGCCGCTGCCGAGGCGGCCTTGGTGCTGATGACCCTCGCGGAGAAGTTCCTGGTCGATGGCTGACGGCAAACGCCCGCTCGATCGGCGGCGTGCAGCGCGCTTCGCCGCGATCCAGGCGCTCTACCAGATCGACGTGACCGGCCGTTCGGCGGTCGACGTGGTGGCGGAGTTCGAGCGCCATCGCCTCGACGACCTGTTCGTGCGCGACGAGACCGGCAGCCAGAGCCGCGCCGTCGACCGCGATCTGTTCCAGGATATCGTGATGGGCGTGGCGGCCCGCCAGGAGGAACTCGACCCGGTGATCTCCGCCCATCTGGCTCCCGGTTGGTCGCTGCGGCGCTGCGGCTACACGTTGCGGGCGATGCTCCGCGCGGGTGCGTGGGAGTTGAAGATGCGGCCGACCACGCCGATCGGCGCGATCATCAGCGAATATGTCGAACTCGCGCGCGGCTTTTTCGAGGGCAAGGAGCCGGGCTTCGTCCATGCGGTGCTCGATCACGCCGCGCCGACGCTCCGCCAAGCGCCGACCTCGCTCGCCGATCTGGTCGATCCGGATCGGCGATGACCGAGCGCCGGGGCGAGTTCGACCTGATCGCCGAACTCCTGGCGCCGCTCGCCACCGATCCGGCGGCCCTCGGCCTGACCGACGACGCGGCGGTGTTGCCGGCCTCGCCGGATGATCTGGTCATCGCCAAGGACGCCCTGGTCGAAGGCGTCCACTTTCTCGCGACGGACCCCCCGGCCGGTCTCGCCAAGAAGGCCCTGCGGGTGAACCTTTCGGACCTCGCGGCGATGGGCGCGCGGCCGCGCGGCTATCTGCTCGCCCTGGTCCGGCCCGCCCACATCGACGACGCATGGCTCGAGGCCTTCGTCCAGGGCTTGGCCGAGGATCAGGCCGCGTTCGGCCTCGCCCTGCTCGGTGGCGACACGGTCAAGACGCCCGGACCCCTGATGCTCTCGGTGACCATCCTCGGCCACGTCGCGCCCGGCACGGCGCTGACGCGCGGCGGGGCGCGGCCGGGCGACGACGTCTGGGTGTCGGGCACGCTCGGCGACGCAGCCCTGGGCCTGCAGGTGCTGCAGGGGGCGTGGAGCCCGCCCGACGCGGACGATGCGGCCTATCTGGTCGACCGTTACCGCGAACCGAGGCCGCGTCTCGCCCTCGGCCAGGCGCTGCACGGCCTCGCTACCGCCTGCCAGGACGTCTCCGACGGGCTTCTCCAGGACCTCGGCCACATCGCCGCCACCTCCGGCGTCGCCATCACGGTCGATGCCCCCGCCGTGCCCATGAGCGAAGCGGCCGCGGATGCGCCGGACGCGCTGGCCCAAGCACTCGGCGGCGGCGACGACTACGAATTGGTGTTCACGGCCCCCCCGGACGGCCGCTTCCGCGTCCAGGCAATCGGCCGCGCCCAGAGCCTGAAGCTCACCCGCATCGGCCGCGTCGAGCGCGGTGCCGGCGTCACCGTTCTCGACGCCGACGGCCGGCCGCTCGAACTCACCCGTCGCGGCTGGTCGCACGGCTGGTCGTGAAGCCCCCGCCGCCGAGCGATGCGGCGACGGCCGCGCGGATGCGGCGGCAG
>JBMCMJ010000070.1:0-11301 GCA_048615135.1 Pseudomonadota bacterium | reverse complement strand
CGAGGGCAACGGCCTCGCCCTCGTCGGCTCGCCCGGTACGGCCGAGGCCCGGATCAAGATCGACCAGGCAGGCAAGCGGCTTGCGGCGTCCTGCGACGGCTGCGGCAACCGCCCGCGCCATCCGGGCGTCGTCCACGACGATCATCAGCTCGTCGATGCGCTCGGCAAGCCGGGCGAGGCGCTCGAGCTTGTGCCGGCCGACCAGGGGTGCCGTGATCGTCAGCCGGTCGATTCCGGCATCGGCCAACGCTTCGGCCTCGCCGAGCTTGGCGACGCACACGCCGAGCGCACCCGCCTCGATCTGCAGCCGGGCGATGTCGGCCGACTTGTGGGTCTTGGCATGCGGTCGCAGGCCGACCCCCTTGCTCTCGGCGAAGGCCGCCATGGTCCGGATGTTGTCGACCAGGGCGGCCCGATCGAGCAGCAGGGCCGGGGTGTCGATGTCGAGGTCGCGCAACGCGTCGGGCACGTCGGTCATCTCCAGCGTTCGGCGGCCGCGTCGTCGCTCGCCTTGGCCTCGACCCACGCCTCGCCGGCCGCGGTTTCGGCAAGCTTCCAGAACGGGGCCTGGGTCTTCAGCCAGTCCATGAGGAACGCACAGGCCTCGAACGCCGCCTGGCGGTGGCGCGATGCCGTCACCACCAGGACGATCGGCTCGCCCGGCTCCATCCGCCCGTAGCGGTGAACGATCAGGCTCGCCTGCAACGGCCAACGCGCACGGGCCTCCGCCTCGATGCGCGCGAGTTCCTTCTCCGTCATGCCCGGATAGTGCTCGAGCGTCAGGGCGGTGACGGCCTCGCCCTGCTCTTCCGCCCGGACGAGCCCCTGAAAACTCACCACCGCTCCAACGTCCGCCCGGCCGGCCGTGAGCGCCGCCGTCTCCGCCGCGGCATCGAAGGGCTCGCGCTGGACGCGGATCATCTCAACCGCCGGTGACCGGCGGGAAGAAGGCGACTTCGTCGTCGGGTCCGAGCGGCACGTCGTCGTCGACGTGGGTGTGGTTGACGGCGATCCGCACCACCCCCGGGCTCTCCCAGACCTCCTTGAACCCCACCGACCGTTCGGCGAGCCAATCACCGAGTTGGCGCGCCGTCGTCACGCCTTCCGGCAAGGCCAACTCCTCCTCGGCCTTGCCGACCCGGTGCCGCAGCCACGCGAAATAGAGGACGCGCATCGCCTCAGCCCTTCGCGTTGCCGGTGCGGACCTTGCCCCCGCCGGCGCGGGCGGACGTGCCCAGCCCGAGAAAACCCGCGGCACTGCGGACGTAGCCGATCGCGGTCACGACGGTCAGCACGGCGGCGAGCCAGAGCAGAAGGTCGCCCGTGAGCCGCACCAACGGCAACAGATCGCCCACGAGCAGCAAGGCCAGGGCGACCATCTGCACGGTCGTCTTCCACTTGGCGAGCTGGGTGACGGCGAGGCTCGGCCCGCGCCCGGCGAGGAACTCGCGCAGGCCCGAAATGGCCAGTTCGCGCAGCACGATGACGAGGACCGGCAGCCACGGGGCCCGATCGGCGGCGACCAGGGCGATCAGCGCCGTGGCCACCAGCAGCTTGTCGGCAATCGGATCGAGGCAGCGGCCCAGATCGGTGATCTCGTTCCGCGCTCGGGCGATCCGTCCGTCGAGATAGTCGGTCGCCGCCGCGGTGGTGAACAGCAGGAGAGCCACGAGGCGCGCGAGCGGCGTGTCGACCATCACGACGACGGCCAGCAGCGGCACGATCGCGACGCGCAGCAGTGTCAGGCGGTTGGCGAGGGTCAGCTGCATCGCTCAGCCCTGCTCGTGGAAGTGGTCGTAGAGATGGCGCGCCACCTTTTCGCTGATGCCCGGCACCTGTTCCAGGTCCTTGAGACCGGCCTCCTGCACCCCGCGCGCAGAGCCGAAATGCTGCAGGAGGGCCTTTTTCCGCTTGGCGCCGATACCCGGCACCCGGTCCAAAGGCGAAGCCTGCATCGCCTTGCCGCGCTTGGCCCGATGGGTCGAGACGGCGAACCGATGCGCCTCGTCGCGCAGCCGCTGGATGAAGTACAACACGGGGTCCTTCGGGTCGAGCGCCAACGGTGCCTCGCCGGGCCGGTGCAGCACCTCGCGGCCGGCGTTGCGGTCGGGCCCCTTGGCCACGGCGACCAGGCCCACGCCTGCAACCCCCAGGTCGTCGAGCACGCCGCGTACGGCACCGAGTTGCCCCTGCCCGCCGTCGATCACGACCAGATCCGGCCAACTGCCGCCCGTGCGTTCCGGATCCTCCTTGACCAGCCGAGCGAAGCGGCGGCGGAAAACCTCGCGCATCATCGCGAAGTCGTCGCCGGGCACGGTGTCCGCGTCCTTGATGGTGAAGGTGCGGTACGCCTGCCGCTCGAAGCCGTCGGGCCCCGCCACGACGAAGCTGCCCACCGCATGGCGTCCCTGGATGTGGCTGTTGTCGTAGATCTCGATCCGCCGCGGCGGGGCCTCCAGGTCGAGACGTTCGGCGAGCCCGCGCAGCAGCCCCGCCTGGGCCGAGCCCTCGGCAAGCCGGCGGGCGAGCGCCTGCTCGGCGTTGCTGCGGGCGATCTCGACGAGGTCGCGCTTGGGCCCACGCTGCGGGACCAGCACGCGGACCCGCCCCCCGGCCCGCGCGGTCAGCGCAGCTTCCAAGAGTTCCGCCTGCGGCGGCAGGACGTTCAGCAGCACCAGTCTCGGCGGCTGGCGGTCGCTGTAGAACTGGGCAGCGAAGGTCTCCAGCACCTCGCCGGGCTCGCTGCCCTGCGAGCCGGTCGGGTAGAAGGCCTTGTTGCCGTAGTTCTTGCCGCCCCGATAGAAGAACACCTGGACGCAGACCTGCCCGCCCGTGCCGTGGACGGCGATCACATCGGCATCGCCCACCGCTTCGGTGTTGATCCCCTGGCTGGCGGTGATGTGGGCGAGCGCCTTCAGCCGGTCGCGCAGCACGGCCGCCTGCTCGAAGTCGAGCCGCTCGGCGGCCTCGTCCATCTCGCCCTTGAGCCGATCCTGCACGTCGTGGCTGCGTCCGGCGAGAAAGGTGCGGACCTCGTCGACGATGCGGCCGTAGGCGGCCTGATCGATGCGCCCGACACAGGGCGCCGAGCAGCGTTTGATCTGGTACTGCAGGCACGGCCTCGCCCGGCTCTGGAACATCTGGTCGGTGCAGTTGCGCAAGGGGAATGCGCGCAAGAGGGCGTTCAGGGTCTGGTTGACCGCGCCCGCCGACGCGAACGGGCCGAAATACTCCGTGCCCGGTTTCTTGGCACCCCGGTGCTTGCCGATCTGGGGGAAATCGTGCCCCATCTTCAAAAAGACGTAGGGAAACGACTTGTCGTCGCGCAGGACGATGTTGAAGGCGGGCTTGAGCCGCTTGATCAGGTTGGCCTCGAGCAGCAGCGCTTCGACCTCGCTCGCCGTCGTGACGAACTCCATGTCGCGGGTCAGCGCCACCATGCGCATGATGCGGGCGGTATGCCCCTGCCCCTTGGTGTAGGCGACGACCCGTTTTTTCAGGTCCTTCGCCTTGCCGACGTAGAGCACCTCGCCCTTCGCCCCGAGCATCCGGTAGACGCCCGGCTGGTGCGGCAGATGACGCACCTTCGCAGCGATGAGGTCGGCCCCGGTGAGGCGCGCCTCCGGGCCGTCGAGCAGGTCCTGATCCATGTCCGGAAGGTGGCATGGCAGGGGGCGAGGTTCAACGTCGCGCACGGCCGCGCCGGGATTGATCTCGGACATGGCGTCTCGGCGGAACTTCGCGTTTGGTGGCTCGTTCTGGGTAGCGCGGGAGAACACGGCGTGGTCGTCAACGTTTTCGTGTTGGGCCTGGAGCCCTTCAACCTGCGCCTGCTGAAAAAGGTGCGCCGGACGGACGCGTACCGCTTCCACGGGCTGCTCGACGTGCATGACGTCGCGGGCCGCGGGCCGTTCGACGTCGAGGCCCTGCTCGACGAGGCCAACGCGACGCTCGATGCCTTCGACGGCACGGTCGACGCGATCGTCGGCTATTGGGACTTTCCCACCCAATTGCTGCTGGCGGTGCTGCGTGGCCAACGGGGGCTGACCGGGCCGTCGCTCGAGTCCGTGCTGCGCTGCGAGCACAAGTACTGGGCGCGGCTCGACCAGCAGGAGGTTGCCCCCGACGTCGTGCCGGCCTTCGCCTGGGTCGATCCCTTCGCCGACGATGCCGACCGCAAGCCGCCGCTCGACTATCCCTTTTGGCTGAAGCCGGTGAAGGCCCACTCGTCGCTGCTCGGCTTTCGCGTCGGCGACCGTGACGATCTCGCCCGGGCGATCCGGCTGACGCGCGCCGGCATCGACGAGTTTTCCACCCCCCTCGCCCGCTTCCTCGAGCGGGCCGACCTGCCACCGCAGATTGCAGCCTTGCCGAGCCATGCCTGCATCGCCGAGCGCATGATCGCCCATGGCCGGCAATGTACCCTCGAAGGCTACGTCCACGCGGGCAAAGCGAGGATCTACGGCGTGGTCGATTCGGTGCGCGGGCCCAACCGCCACAGCTTCGAGCGCTACGAATACCCCTCGACGCTGCCCCAGGCCGTGCAGGAGGAGATGGCCGCCATCGCCTGCCGCATCGCGGAACACGCCGGGCTCGACGCCACGCCCTTCAACATCGAATTCTTCTGGGACGGCCGCCACGACCGGCTGGCTCTGCTGGAACTCAACGTCCGCATCTCCAAGTCGCACAGCCCGCTGTTCGAGAAGGTGACGGGCGTGCCGCACAACGAGGTCATGCTCGACGTGGCCCTCGGCCGCGAGCCGGACTACCCGCCCGCCGACAAGCGCTTCGCCCACGCCGCCAAGTTCATGCCGCGCATCTACGGCGAGCACGACGACGCGAGGGTCGAGGCGGTCCCGGACGCGGCGGCAATCGAAGAGCTGGAGGCGCGGTTTCCCGGCACCGACATCCAGATGCACCTGAAGCCCGGTACGAAGCTCGGCCGCATCCGCCATCGCGACAGCTACAGCTACGAACTCGCGACGATCTTCATGGGGGCGCCGAGCCACGCGAAGCTGATGGAAAACTACCGTGCCTGCCGCGAGCAGCTGGGCGTGCGCATCGAAGGGATCGAGGGATGAGCGAGTTGCGCATCGTCGAACACTTTGCCCGGCCGGTGCGCAGCGAGGAGACGGTCTGGATCGAGATGCCGGACGGGGCTCGCCTCGCCGGGCGCCTCTGGCTGCCGGAGGACGCCCACGAACGGCCGGTGCCGGCGATTCTGGAATACATCCCCTATCGGCGGCGCGACTTCACCCGCGAGCGCGATTCCATCATGCACCCCTACGTGGCGGGCCACGGCTACGCCTGTCTGCGGGTCGACCTGCGCGGCAGCGGCGACAGCGACGGCGTGCTGTTCGACGAGTATCTGCAGCAGGAACTCGACGACGGGGCGGCCGTCATCGCCTGGCTGCGGGAACAGCCCTGGTGCGACGGAAACGTCGGCATGATCGGCATTTCCTGGGGCGGCTTCAACGGGCTGCAGATCGCGGCGATGCGGCCCCCGGGCTTGGCGGCGATCGTCACCCTCTGCTCGACCGACGACCGCTACGCGGACGACGTCCACCACATGGGCGGCTGCCTGTTGGGCGACAATCTTTCCTGGGCGTCGGTGATGTTCGCCTACAATGCCCTGCCGCCGGACCCCGCGGTGGTGGGGGAGCGCTGGCGGACGATGTGGCACGAGCGGCTGGAGCAGAACGGCCCGTGGCTCGCGACCTGGCTCGGCCATCAGCGCCGCGACGCCTATTGGCGGCACGGCTCGATCAAGGAGGACTACGCCGCCGTCCGCTGCCCCGTGCTGGCCGTGAGCGGCTGGGCCGACGGCTATTCCAATGCCGTGTTCCGCCTGCTGGCCCAGCTCGAGGTGCCGCGCGCCGGGCTCATCGGTCCCTGGAGCCACAAATACCCCCACCAAGGCGTCCCGGGCCCGGCCATCGGCTTCCTGCAGGAGGTGGTCCGCTGGTGGGACCGGTGGCTGAAGGGGATCGCCAACGGCGTCGACGAGGAACCGATGCTCAGGGTCTGGATGCAGGCGAGCGTGCCGCCGACGACCCGCTACGTGGAGCGCCCCGGCCGGTGGGTGGCCGAGACGGTCTGGCCTTCGCCCCGCGTTCGCGAGTGCGCCTGGCCGCTCGGTCCCGGCCGGCTCGGCGGTCCGCCGGCGGAGCCGAAAGCCGTCCGCTCCATCCAATCGCCGCTGACGGTCGGGCTGTTTGCCGGCAAGTGGTGCTCCTACGCGGCGGGCCCCGACCTGGCCCACGACCAGCGCCAGGAGGACGGCGGGGCGCTCGTCTTCGACAGCGAGCCGCTGGACGAGGACGTGGAGATCCTCGGTGCGCCCGTCGTCGAACTGATCATCGCCGCCGACCAGCCGCTCGCGATGGTCGCGGCCCGGCTGTCCGACGTCCGGCCCGACGGCAAGGCGACGCGCGTCACCTACGGCCTGCTCAACCTGACCCATCGGGCCGACCCGGCGCATCCGAGCCCGCTCACCCCCCACCACTTCGAGCCGGTGCGAGTGCGCCTCAACGACGTGGCCCAGACCTTCCCCGCGGGCCACCGCCTGCGCCTCGCCCTCTCCTCGTCCTACTGGCCGCTCGCTTGGCCGCCACCCGAGCCGACCCGACTCTCGATCCGCCTCGCGGAATCGCGCCTCCTGCTGCCGGTCCGCCCGCCGCATGCGGAGGATACGCTGCTGCGCCCGTTCGGCCCGCCGGAAGGCGCGATGCCGGAGCGACGCCGGCCGCTGTCACCGGGCCACCACGACTGGGTGGTCCATCGCCATCTGGCGAGCGACGTGTCGACGTTGGAAGTCATCAACGACCATGGCACCTTCGCCATCCCCGAGATCGACTTGGTGGTTACCCACCACAGCGTGGAGCGCTATCGCAGCCGGGCGGATGATTTCTCGTCGGCGAGCGGCGAGGTGCGCACCGAGCGCGGGCTCGAACGCGGCGACTGGTCGATCCGCACGGTAACCCGAACCCTGCTCACCGCCACGGCGACGACCTTCCAAGTCGAGGCCGACCTGGATGCCTACGAGGGCAACAAGCGGGTGTTCTGCCGCAGCTGGCACGAGGTGATCCCGCGCGACCACGTGTGAGGCCGTCACCATCCGCTGGCTCGATGGCCCGCCGCGCGGTAGCGTGAGGCACCACGATCCGGAGCGGTGGCGATGGCGAAAACGAAAACGACCCGCGAGGCCAAGGCGGATGCACCCTCCTCCAGGATGAAGCGCAAGGTTTTCGAGAAGGAACTGGAGAAGCTCCAGACCGAGTTGACCCTGATGCAGCGCTGGGTGCGGGCGACCGGGGCGCGGGTGATCGTGGTGTTCGAGGGCCGCGACACCGCCGGCAAGGGCGGCGTGATCGCCCGGATCATGCAGCGCTGCAGCCCACGGGTATTCCGCCACATCGCCCTGCCGGCGCCGTCCGACCGGGAAAAGAGCCAACTCTACATCCAGCGCTACATCCAGCACTTCCCCGCGGCCGGCGAGGTGATCCTGTTCGATCGCTCGTGGTACAACCGCGCCGGGGTCGAGCGGGTCATGGGCTTCTGCACGGAGCCGGAGTACCGCCGTTTCCTGGAGATGACCCCGGCCGTCGAGCGCGAGATGGTCGTCGGCAACGGCATCATGCTGCTCAAGTACTTCCTCGACGTCAGCCAGGAGGAGCAGCGCCGCCGCTTCCAGCGGCGGATCGACGATCCGATGCGGCAATGGAAGCTGAGCCCGATGGACGTCGAATCGGTCGCCCGCTGGTGGGACTACACCGAGGCCTACCAAGCGATGCTGGCGGCAACGAACACGCCCGAGGCGCCGTGGTACGTGGTCCCCTCCGACGACAAGCGCCGCGCCCGGCTCAATCTGATCCGCCACCTGCTCGATCACGTCCCCTACGAGCGGCTCGAGATCGACCTGCCGAAGGTGCCGAAGGTGCGAAAACGCCCCAAGGAGATCGCACCCGGCCTCGGTCACGGCGCGGCCAACGTGGTGACCGGCCCCTACTGAGGACGTCGCTGCCCGCCGGCGAGCGCCGCGAAGGCCTCGCCGCGCTGCTCGAAGTTGCGGAAGCGGCCGTAGCTGGGGGCGGCCGGCGAGAGCAAGACGACGCCACCGGTCGGGGTGAGGCGGCGGGCGCGGCCCACGGCATCTTCCAGATCCACCGCGTCCGCGACGGCGAGGCCGGGCACGAGGGCCAGGAGGGCATGGCCCATCGCCGGGCCGTTGTCGGGCAGGGTCACGACTCGCACGTCGCGTCCGGCGAGGGCGGCGGCCAGCGGGGTCGTGTCCTGGCCGCGATCCTGGCCGCCGAGGAGCAGCGTCACCGGACGATCGGGGAAGGCTGCGAGCGCTGCCGCCGCACTCTCGGGCGTGGTGGAGATACTGTCGTCGACCCAGGTGATGCCGTCCTGCTCGTGGACCACCTGGAGCCGGTGGGCGAGACCGCGGAAGCCGGCCGCACGCGGCAGGAGGTGGTGGGCATCGAGGCCCATGACCTCGAGCGCGGTGAGGGCGGCCGCGAGATTGACGAGGTTGTGGACGCCGGGCACGGCCCAGTCGGCCGCGTCGAAGCAGGGCTCGCCGCCGTGGTGCAGTTGCCTGCCCGCGACGTGCCAGCCGTCGGCCACCTCGTACCAGCGCGCCTTGGCCAATCCCCGGAACCGTTCCACGGTGCGGGCATCCTTGGCGTTCAGGACGGCCACGGGGGCGAGGTCAACCAGCCGCAGCTTGTCGGCGAAGTAGCGCTCGCGCGAGCGGTGCCAGTCGAGGTGCTCGGGGTAGAGATTGGTCAGCACCATGGCCGTCACTTCGTGCTCGAGGTCGGCGCACTGGTAGCTGGAAAGCTCCAGCACGACCGGGGCGCTGCCCTCGGGCACGTCGATCAGCGGCCGGCCGACATTGCCCGCCAGGATCGACCCCTCCCAGAGATGGGCCAGCAGCGAGGCGGTGGTGCTCTTGCCCTTGGTGCCGGTGACGGCCAGCACCGGCCGCGCCGGGCGGGTCTCGAACCACAGATTGGTCGACGAGGTGAGCCGCGTGCCGGCCCGGCGCATGGCCTCGACCTCCGGGCGGTACAGGCTGATGCCGGGCGATTTCACGACCACCTCGAAGCAGCCCGCGGTGAGCGCTTCGCGCCCAACGTCGCCGGACAGCACCGGCAGGTCGAGCGGCTCGGCGGGCGCGTCGTCCACGACCAGCGTCGGCACGAGCCCCGGCACGCGGCGGGCGAGAAACGCCCGCGTCGCCCGCCCCTCGCGGCCGTAGCCCCAGAGCGCCAGGCGGGTCGTCGCGGTGAGCCGGTCGAGCACGCTCACGTGGCGAGCACCTCGGAGAGATCGGGCGGAATGGCATGCGGTCCCTCGGGCCGCAGCGCCGCCTCCAGATGGGCCTCCAGGCGCGCTCGATGGGGCCCGAGTTGCGGGGCCAGGGCGCGCACCACCGCACGGTCGGCCCACTCGGCGCGATCGGCCAGAAGGAGTAAAGCGGCAGCGGCTTCACCGGTTTCACCGACACACTCGAAAGGCTTGTGCCCCTCGAAGCCGGCCAGTTCGGCGAAGCCCGCGGTCTGGTCCGGATCGTCCAGCAGATCCCCGCCGAAGATGGCGAGCAGGCGCGGCCGCGCGACGAAGGGGGCCAGCGCCAGGAACACGAAGCGGCACTTCGGGCAGTCGCGGCACCAGCGCCGGGCCGGCCCGCCGCCCTGCAGGTGGAAGTTGCGGTTGCAGCTGGAGAAACTGGTGTCGTAGCGGGTCTCGGCGGCGAAGCGGCGGGCGATCGCCAGTTCCGAAAGCGGTCGGAGCAAGGAGAACCAGTCGAGATCGGGGCTGATCGCCCGCGCGAGCTCGGCGCGCAGATCCTGTTCGAACGCCCAGGACTTGCTCCACTGGTGGTTCACGGCGAAGCCGTCGACCACGAGGTTCGCCGCATCCGCCGACCGCTCGTTCGACATCACCACCCGGTCGACGCCGTGCCAGACGGCGGCGAGCAGGGCGATCAGCGAGACGATCGCCGTGATCGGCACGTGGCCGTTCCAGAAGCCGGCCGCGTTCAGGGCGAACAGCCCGGGATCGAGGCGCCGCGTCACCGTGAGCGACGGCAAGCCGCTCGCTTCCATGGTTGCGAGGATCGGTCCCTTCGGATTGACCGCGAACAGGGTTTGGTCCTGGCAGGACCGTCGCAACGCCTCGACGGTGACGAGGCTGTCCTTGCCACCGCCGACCGGCACGAGGGCCCGATGCGGCAGGTCGGCGCGCAGCGGGACGAGGTCCGCACCCGGGCCCACGATGTCGATGTGCCCGCGCAGGTCGAGGCCGTTGGTGTGAGCGAACTCGCCGAGCCCGTTCACATAGAGGCGCTGGATGAAGCCCGCCGCGGCCGCATCCAGGCCGCTGGCGGCGAGATCGAGCACGGGCGGCAGCTTGGCCTTGTAGTAGCTGACCCCGGCGGCGGCCTGGAGATAGGCGGCAAGGCGTTCGGCCAGCGCCCGGCGGGCGGCATCGAGCGGGATCGCGGGGGCGCCGAGGTCGATCGTCTCGACCAAGGGGGCCTCGTCGTCGAAACGATAGGGCAGGAGCAGCTGACCGGTCGCATCGTCGAGGCGCCACGGCTCCAGAACGAACCGGCAGGCCCGCGCGACGCTGCTCACGCCGGTCGCTCGCTCCGTGCGAGGGCCAGGAGCCGGTCGACGAGAACGCGGTGCGCGTCGGCCGCGACGCCATCCACGGTACCGCCCGCCGCCCGCGTGATCCCGTCCACCGCTCCCGCCGCGGAGATCGCTTCGAGCAGCCGGTCGTGCATCGCCCCGTCCACGTCGAGCCCGAGGAGCAGGGCGAGCGCGATGCCAGCCCAGTTGGACACGCCCGCGACCACCAGCACGTCCGCCGGCGTGCGGCAGGCAGACACCTCGCCATGGGCGATGGCCCCGGCGATCACCGGCAAAGGCAGCGAGCCCATCCCCAACTCGTTGCCACCGTCGCCGATGCCGATGGTGATGGCGCCGAGGGCGAACAGCCGCTCCAAGGGCGCGGTCCAAGCCCCGACGTCCTCGCCGCGGGCGTTGCGCGGCCGACCGTCGGCCGCGGGTCCGCAGCGTTCGATGGCAACGACGTGGGTCGGGTGCAGCGCCCGGAGTCGCGCCTCGACGTCGTCGAGCGGCTCGCCACCTTCGAAGCCTTCGACGGCGACCACGTCGAGCGGGCAGGCATCCCCCAGTTCCGCCGCCTGCAGCGCGGCTGCCACCACAGGGGCGCATGGCGCATCGGTCACCAGCCGGACGGCCACGCCGCGCGCGGCGAGCG
>JBMCMJ010000069.1:0-11310 GCA_048615135.1 Pseudomonadota bacterium | reverse complement strand
CCCGAGACGCTCAAGAAGCGGCTTGCGATCTATCACGAGCAAACGGCTCCCGTGCTGCCGTATTATCAAGAAACCGGGCTGTTGCGGGTGATCGACGGTACGCAGGACATCGATGCCGTAACGGCCGACATCAAGGCGGCTTTGGGCTAGGTCGGATCGTCGACCTTTCGTGCGCCGCCGCAGAACGGTCGGCGTTGACAATTCGGTCTTTGGACCTATAACCGCGGGCTTCGGCGAGCCGTTCGTGTTCGCCTTTTCCGCATGCGAGGAGACGGATCGGTGGCGCGTATCGCCGGTGTCAACATCCCTAGCGACAAGCCTGTCGGCATCGCGCTGACGTACATCTACGGTATCGGCCAGTTTTCCGCCACGAAGTTGCTGGCGGAACTCGAGATCCCCTGGGAGCGTCGCGTCAACGCGCTGACCGACGCGGAAGTGCTGCAGATCCGCGAGAAGATCGACCGCGACCTCAAGGTCGAGGGCGATCTCCGGCGGGACGTCGCGATGAACATCAAGCGTCTCATGGACCTCGGCTGTTACCGCGGGCTGCGGCACCGCAAGGGGCTGCCGGTCCGCGGGCAGCGCACGCATACGAACGCGCGAACGCGCAAGGGGCCGGCCAAGGCGATCGCCGGCAAGAAGAAGGCTGGGAAGTAACGAGAGATGGCGAAGCCCGATCAGTCGCGCCTGCGGCGCCGCGAGCGCAAGAACATCACGGCGGGTGTGGCCCACGTGGTCGCGACCTTCAACAACACGATGATCACCATCACCGACGCCCAGGGTAATGCCATCGCCTGGTCGTCGGCCGGGGCGCAGGGCTTCAAGGGGTCGCGCAAGTCGACGCCCTTCGCGGCGCAGGTCGCGGCGGAGAACGCCGGCCGCAAGGCGATGGAGCACGGCATGCAGACCCTGGACGTGAACGTCAAGGGTCCCGGGTCGGGTCGCGAGTCCGCGTTGCGGGCGTTGCAGGCGGTGGGCTTCCAGATCAATTCGATCAAGGACGTCACCCCCATTCCGCACAACGGTTGCCGGCCGCGCAAGCGTCGCCGCGTCTGAGTTTGCCCCGAGCCGGTGCCGCTGGCGGCGCCGGCGGGCAATAGCCACCAGCGAGGGTCAAAGGTGCTCCAGAAGAACTGGCAGGAGCTGATCAAGCCGCAGAAGCTCGACGTGCAGCCGGGTCGGCGTCCCGACCGGCAGGCGCGGGTGGTCGTCGAGCCGCTCGAGCGGGGCTTCGGTGTCACGCTCGGCAACAGCCTGCGGCGGGTGCTTCTTTCGTCGCTTCAGGGTTCGGCGATCACTGGAGTGCAGATCGACGGCGTGCTCCACGAGTTCTCGTCGATCGGTGGCGTTCGCGAGGACGTGACGGATATCGTCCTCAATCTGAAGTCGCTCGGCATCAAGCTGCATGGTGATCATGCCAAGCGCATGACCCTTAAAGCCGAAGGCCCTTGTGTGGTCACGGCCTCGATGATCGAGGTGGGCCACGACGTCGAGATCATGGATCCGGACCATGTGATCTGCCACGTCGATCGCGGCGGCTCGCTGGCGATGGAGCTGACCGTCACCAGCGGCAAGGGGTACGTCCCGGCGTCGCTTCTGAAGACCGAGGACGCGCCGATCGGGCTGATCGCGGTCGATGCGGTCTACAGCCCCGTGCGCAAGGTTGCGTATCGTGTCGAGAACGCGCGCGTCGGGCAACAGACCGACTACGACAAGCTGACGATGGAGATCGAGACCGACGGGTCGGTGTCGCCCGAGGATGCGGTCGCGCTCGCCGCGAGGATCCTGCAGGACCAGCTGCAGCTCTTCATCAACTTCGAGGAGCCGCGCGCCGAGGGGATGGCCGATCGTCGTCCCGAGCTGCCGTTCAACCCGCACCTGCTGCGCAAGGTGGACGAGCTGGAATTGTCGGTGCGTTCGGCGAATTGCCTCAAGAACGACAACATCATCTACATCGGCGATCTGGTGCAGAAGACCGAGGCGGAGATGCTCCGTACCCCGAACTTCGGCCGCAAGTCGCTGAACGAGATCAAGGAGGTGCTGACCTCCATGGGCCTCGGTCTCGGCATGGAAGTGCCGGGCTGGCCGCCCGAGAACATCGAGGACCTCGCCCGCAAGGTCGAGGAACCCTTCTGATCGAGGTCCGAGGCCGGCGCGTGCCGGCAGATTGGAGTTGAGCCCATGCGGCATCGTAATCGTGGTCGCCGTTTCTCCCGCTCGTCGAGCCATCGGGCGGCGATGTTCGCCAACCTCGCGCAGGCGCTGGTCAAGCACGAGCAGATCAAGACCACCCTCCCGAAGGCCAAGGAGCTTCGGCCGATCGTCGAGCGTCTGATCACGCTCGGCAAGCGGGGTGACCTGCACGCCCGGCGGCTGTTGATCGCCCGCACCCGGTCGGAGGCGACGGCGGCCAAACTGATCGACGTGCTCGGCCCGCGCTACAAGGATCGAGCAGGGGGCTACTGCCGGGTGCTGAAGGCCGGGTTCCGCTACGGCGACGCAGCCCCCATGGCGGTGATCGAACTGGTCGAGCGGGACGTCGATGCCAAGGGCCAGGACAGCGGCCCCGTGGCTACGGAGGAGATGCAGGAGGCGGCCTGATGCCGTGTCGCGCATGCGCCGACGACTGACCCTTTTCGGGAGCCTGCTCGCTCTGAGCGGGCTCCTCGCGTTTCCGGCCTGCTCGCAGCAGGCAGCGGTGGACCGCGTGGTTCCGGGCTCCGCCGGGGAACTGCGTCTGTCGTTCGCCCCGGTGGTCCGCGACGTGGCACCCGCGGTGGTCAACATCACCGCCGAGCGGATGCAGCGCGGCATGCCGCGTTCGCCGTTGATGGCCGATCCGTTCTTCCGCCGCTTCTTCGACCTGCCGGTGCCCGAGCGGCGGCAGACCAGTCTCGGCTCCGGCGTGATCGTCGACCCGGCAGGCCGTATCGTGACCAATACCCATGTGATCGAAGGCGCCGAGGCCATCACCGTCGTCCTCGCCGATCGACGCGAGTTCCCGGCACGGGTGATCCGCACCGATGCCACGGCGGACATCGCGCTGTTGCAGATCGAAACCGGGCGCGAACGGCTGCCGGCCCTCGACTTCGCGGACAGCGACAGGCTCGAGGTCGGCGACCTTGTCCTGGCCATCGGCAATCCGTTCGGGATCGGCCAATCGGTGTCGAGCGGGATCGTGTCGGCGACGGCGCGCAGCGCGCGCGGACTCGATCTGGCGATCCCGCTGATCCAGACCGATGCCGCCATCAATCCGGGCAATTCCGGTGGGGCGCTCGTCGACCTGGACGGCCGCTTGGTCGGCGTGAATACGGCGATCCTGACGCGCAGTGGCGGCTCGATCGGCGTCGGGTTTGCCATCCCGGCGAGCTATGTGCGCGCTTTCGTCCGCCGTGGGCTGACCACGGCCGACGCGCCTTGGCTGGGGGCACGGCTGCAACCGGTCGACGTCGATCTGGCCGAGGCGTTGGGCCTGGACCGGCCCCGCGGGGCGCTGCTGCGGACGGTGCATCCGGCAGGCGCCGCAGCACGGGCGGGGCTGGCGCAGGGCGATGTGCTGCTCACGCTCGATGGGGTGCCGGTCGACGACGAGGGAGGCGTGCGCCTGCGCCTTGCCGTCGCCGAGACGCCGGTGGACGCGGAGGTGTGGCGCCGGGGCGAGGTGGCTCGCCGTCCGCTCGAATTGGTGCCGGCACCGCGCGAGCCGGAACCCGACCCGGAACGCTTGGGCCGCGGGCACCCGCTGGCGGGGTTGACCGTGGCCAATCTCTCGCCCGCGTTCGCGCTGGAGCACGGCCTCGATCCGTTCACCGAGGGGGTGGTCGTGACGGCGGTCGACCCGGGTGGTGCAGCCGCCCGGATCGGGTTTCGGCCCAGGGACGTGATCATCGAACTGGCCGGGGTTCGGGTGCGGAACCGCACGGACGTCGATAGCGCGTTGCGCGGTCATCGGGGACCCCTTTGGCTGGTCCTCGAGCGGGGCGGGCGCCGCCTCCAGGTGGTGTTGTCGTGACGACCGACCTGTTCGGTGCGGCGCCGGCGACCACCCCGCCGGTCCCGGCGTCGGCGCCTCTCGCCGAGCGGTTGCGGCCGAGGCGGCTCGAGGATGTCGTGGGCCAGGACCATCTGTTCGGTGAGGCGGGGCCGCTCGGGGCGATGATCCGCGCGGGTCGGCTCCGCTCGCTGGTCCTCTGGGGGCCGCCCGGCTGCGGCAAGACCACCATTGCCAGGCTGCTGGTCGAGGGTGTCGGTGGGCGGCTCCTGTTCCTCTCCGCGGTAACGGCGGGCGTCGCCGATCTGCGGCGGACCTTCGAGGAGGCGGATCGCTGGCGCCGGGCAGGGTCGTCGCCGGTCCTGTTCATCGACGAGATCCATCGCTTCAACCGCGCGCAGCAGGACGGTCTGTTGGCACGGGTCGAGGACGGCACGCTCACATTGATCGGCGCCACGACGGAGAACCCCTCCTTCGCGCTCACGAGCGCGCTCTTGTCCCGCCTGGAGGTCGTGGTGCTGCAGCCCCTGGACGAACGAGCTCTGGACCGGCTCGTCACCCGTGCGGAGGGCCTGCTCGAAACCCCGTTGCCCCTCGAGCCTGCGGCGCGGCGGCTGCTGATCGACCTCGCCGACGGCGACGGCCGCTATCTCGCGACGTTGATCGAGGCGCTGAGGGAGCGCCGCCACGAGGGCCGGCTGGACGAAACCGAACTCAAGGCGCTGCTGCAGCGACGTCGGCCCCGCTACGACCGCGGGCAGGACCAGCACTTCAACCTGATCAGCGCGTTGCACAAGGCGGTGCGCGCCTCGGACCCGGACGCGTCCCTTTACTGGCTCGCCCGCATGCTGGACGCCGGTGAGGATGCCCGCTACGTCGCGCGCCGGCTGGTCCGGATGGCGAGCGAGGACGTCGGCCTTGCCGATCCGGATGCGCTGCCGATCGCCCTGGCCGCGGCCGAGGCC
Source organism: Pseudomonadota bacterium (assembly GCA_048615135.1). Classification (GTDB taxonomy): domain Bacteria; phylum Pseudomonadota; class Alphaproteobacteria; order Geminicoccales; family Geminicoccaceae; genus RECO01. The sequence goes on along the minus strand of JBMCMJ010000069.1, from coordinate 6,354 downwards.
TTCGAACGACTGGGCTCGCCCGAAGGCGAGCTGGCCCTCGCTCAGGCGACCGTCCATCTCGCGACGGCGCCCAAGTCGAACGCCGTCTACGTCGCCTGGAAAGCTGCCCAGGAGACCGCGCGGGACCAGGGCTCGCTGGCGCCCAAGCCGTTCAGCACCAACGCGCCGACGCGGCTGATGCGCGATCTCGGCTACGGCCGGGACTACGCGTACGACCACGATGCTCCCGAGGGCTGTGCCGGCCAGGACCATTTCCCCGAGGGCTTGGCGCGCCGTGCGTTCTATCGGCCGACCGATCGTGGCGCCGAAGCCGCGATCGGCGAGCGTCTGCGCCGCTTCCAGGCGCTGCGCAACGCACGGGGCGACCGATGACTGGCGTGCAGACCATCGAAGTGGGGCAGGGCGAGGGCGAAGTCCGGCTGGACCGCTTCCTCAAGCGGCGCTTTCCGGGGCTGACCCAGGGCCAGTTGCAGAAGTTCCTGCGGACGGGGCAGTTGCGGGTCGACGGCAAGCGGGCCGAGGCGTCGTTGCGCCTGCAACCGGGCCAGAGCATCCGCGTGCCGCCGCTGCCCGCGACCCCGATGCGCCCGGCCGAAGCGCCCCTGCCGGTGCGCGAGGCCGAGACGATGCGACGGCTGGTGCTGCACGACGATGGCGCGGTGGTGGCGATCGCCAAGCCGGCCGGGCTGGCGGTCCAGGGGGGAACCAAGACCACGCAGCACCTCGACCGCCTCCTGCCGGCACTGGATCGTGACGGCGAGCGCTGCCGGCTGGTCCACCGCCTCGACCGCGACACGGCGGGGCTGCTGCTGCTCGGCCGCGGCGCCGGGCCGGCGGCGAAGCTGGGCGAGGCCTTCCGCCGCGGACAGGTGCGCAAGCTCTACTGGGCGGTCGTCCACGGTCGCGTGGCGGAGCGGCAGGGCATCATCGACCTCAGGCTGGCCAAGGTCGGCGGGGCCGGGCACGAGCGGGTGGTCGGCGACGACGCTGGCAAGCCGGCGAAGACGCTGTTCCGGGTGGTCGCGCGGGCCGGCAAGGTGGCGACGTGGCTGGCGCTCCGGCCGATCACCGGCCGTACCCATCAACTCCGCGTCCATCTCGCCGCCATCGGCCACCCGATCCTGGGCGACGGCAAGTACGGCGGGGAGCAGGCGCCGCTCGAGGGACAGCCCGAGGGGCTGATGCTGTTCGCCCGTGCCGCCAGCCTGCCGCATCCGCAGGGTGGCGCCTTGACGCTCCAAGCCCCCCTGGCCCCGCACGTCGCCGCGTGCTTCGACTGGCTCGGCTTCACCGAGGACATGGCGCTGGAGCACGGCCTGGAGGCGTTCGAACTTTGAGTTGGCGGCTGGTGGTTTTCGACTGCGACGGCACGCTCGTGGACAGTGCCGCACTGATCCTCGCGGCGATGGACCGGGCGTTCGCCCGGGCCGACCGTCCGCCGCCAGCGGAAACCGCGGTCCGCAGTATCGTGGGCTTGTCCCTCGCGGAGGCGATGGCGGCCCTGCTGCCGGAGGAGGACGCGGCGGTGCATGTCGACGTCGCCGAGCACTACAGGCGGTCGTTCGCCGAACTGCGCACCGAGGGCATCCACGACGAACGGCTTTTTCCGGGGCTCGCCGACCTCCTGGACGAACTCGATCGGACGGGCCGACTGCTCGCCGTCGCGACGGGAAAATCGCGGCGCGGGCTCGATCATCTCGTCGACAAACATGGCTGGCACGGCCGGTTCGTCAGTCTGCAGACCGCGGACCGCCATCCCTCCAAGCCGCACCCGGCCATGCTGCTCCAGGCGGTCGCCGAGGCGGGGGTCAAGCGGTCGCAGGCGGTGATGATCGGCGACACGAGCTACGACATGGCCATGGCCCGCTCGGCCCGGGTCGCCGGCATCGGTGTGACCTGGGGGCACCATCCGGAAGTGCTGCTGCGCGACGCCGGGGCCGACCACGTCGTGGCCGATGTGGACGCCCTCCGCGGCCTGCTTCTGTCGTGAAGCGGTTTTGGAAAACGGCCGCGGCCGCACCGCTCGGCGAGGCCTTCACGGTGCGGCTCGACGATCGCCCGGTGCGAACGCCCAAGCGCCGTGAACTGGTGGTGCCGACCGCAGCACTCGCGGCCCTCCTCGCCGAGGAATGGCAGGCCCAGGGCGAGACCGTCGATGCGGACGGGATGCACCTGAACCGTCTGGCCACCAGCGTCGTCGACCTGATGCCGGAACGGCGAAGAGCGGCTTTGGAGCAACTCCTCGACTACGCGCGGAGCGATCTCCTCTGCTATCGGGCGAGCGGGCCGAAACCCTTGCTCGACGCCTACGAACGGCACTGGACGCCCGCTCTGACGTGGCTCGAGACCACTCTCGGCGTACGACTGCGGGTGATCGAGGGGTTGATGCCCGAAGCCCAGCCCGAGACCGCGATCAGGGCGCTCGCCGCCGTTCTCGAGAGCCGTGACGATTGGCATCTCGTGGGGCTGCATGCCCTCGCCACGACAACCGGATCGCTCGTGCTGGCCCTGATGGTCGAGGCCGGGCGTCTCGAAGGGGGAGCCGCGGCCGGCGCCGCGCTGGTGGACGAGCATTTCCAGCGCGATCGCTGGGGCGAAGAGGCGGAGGCCCTGGCTCGCGAACGTCGGCTGCGCGCCGAGGTGGAGGCCGCAGCGCGCTATCTGCGCGCCCTCGATTGATCGCTTCGACCACGGCGGCGCTTTGCCGCAACGCAACAACGTGGTACCCGGTCCCAACTCGTCGGGAGAAGAACGGTGCAGAAGATCATCGACGAACTGGAACGCCGGCGCATCGCGGCCCGGCAGGGCGGCGGCGAAAAGCGGATCGCCGCGCAGCATGCGCGCAGTAAGCTCACTGCCCGCGAGCGCATCGAGTTGCTCTTGGACCCGGGCTCCTTCGAAGAGACCGACATGTTCGTCGAGCACCGTTGCACCGAGTTCGGCATGGCCGACACCAAGGTGCCGGGCGATGGCGTGGTCACGGGGCAGGGGACCGTGCACGGTCGTCTCGTGTTCGTGTTCTCGCAGGATTTCACCGTCTTCGGCGGCTCGCTTTCCGAGACCCACGCCGACAAGATCTGCAAGATCATGGACCGGGCGATCGCCGTGGGCGCGCCGGTGATCGGCATCAACGATTCCGGTGGGGCGCGCATCCAGGAAGGCGTGGACAGCCTCGCGGGCTATGCCGATGTCTTCATGCGCAACGTCATCGGTTCGGGCGTCGTCCCGCAGATCAGCCTGATCATGGGGCCGTGTGCCGGCGGTGCCGTCTATTCGCCGGCCATGACCGACTTCATCTTCATGGTCCGCGACAGCTCCTACATGTTCGTGACCGGACCCGACGTGGTGAAGACCGTCACCAACGAGGAGGTGACCCAGGAGCAACTGGGCGGTGCGTCGACCCACACGGGCCGCTCCGGCGTCGCCGATGCCGCCTTCGATAACGACGTCCAGGCGTTTCACGAGATCCGTCGCTTCATCGACTTCCTGCCGCAGAACAACCGCGCCGGACCGCCGATCTGGCCGACGGACGACCCGATCGACCGCGACGACTATTCGCTGGACAGCCTTGTTCCGGCCAACCCGAACAAGCCGTACGACATGAAGGAACTGATCCTGAAGGTCGTCGACGAGGCCGACTTCTTCGAACTCCAGCCGGACTACGCGAAGAACATGATCACCGGCCTCGCCCGTTTCGAGGGGCGGACGGTCGGCATCGTTGCCAACCAGCCGATGGTGCTGGCCGGCTGCCTCGACATCGACAGCTCGAGGAAGGCGGCACGCTTCGTGCGCTTCTGCAACGCCTTCGGCATTCCGATCGTGACCTTCGTCGACGTGCCGGGCTTCCTGCCGGGCACCGCCCAGGAATATGGCGGGATCATCAAGCACGGGGCGAAGCTGCTGTTCGCCTACGCCCAGGCGACCGTGCCCAAGGTCACGATCATCACCCGCAAGGCCTATGGCGGTGCCTATGTAGTCATGGCGTCGAAGCATCTGCGCGGCGACGTCAACTATGCATGGCCCAGCGCCGAAGTGGCCGTGATGGGCTCGAAGGGAGCGGTCGAGATCATCTTCCGCGGCGACCTCGGCGACGAGGAGAAGATCAAGGCGCGCACCGACGAGTACCAGGCTCGCTTCGCCAATCCCTTCGTCAGCGCGGGTCGCGGGTTCATCGACGACGTGATCATGCCGCACGGCACGCGCCGTCGGATCGGCCGGGCACTGCGGTGGCTGGACGACAAGCGCGTCGACGATCCCTGGAAGAAGCACGACAACATTCCGCTCTGAGCGGCGAGGGCGCACCGATGTTCGAGAAGATCCTGATCGCCAACCGCGGCGAGATCGCCTGCCGGGTCGAGCGCACCTGCCGTCGCCTCGGCATCCGGACCGTGGCGGTGTTCTCCGAGGCCGACGCGGATGCGCTGTTCGTCCGCGAGGCCGACGAACGGGTGTTCATCGGGGCGGCGCCGGCGGCCGAGAGCTACCTCGTGATCGACAAGATCGTCGAGGCCTGCAAGGCGACCGGGGCCCAGGCGGTGCATCCGGGCTACGGTTTTCTCTCCGAACGCAAGGCGTTCGCCGAGGCGCTGGATGCGGCGGGTATCGTCTTCGTCGGTCCGCCCGCGGGCGCGATCGAAGCGATGGGCGACAAGATCACCTCGAAGAGGATCGCCAAAGAGGCCGGGGTCAGCACCGTGCCCGGCCATCCGGACGCCGTGAGCGATCCCGACGAGGCGTTGCGCCTGGCCGAGGAGATCGGCTTTCCGGTCATGGTCAAGGCCTCGGCCGGGGGCGGCGGCAAGGGCATGCGCATCGCCAGGAACGCCGAGGAACTGCGGGACGGCTTGGCCCGCGCGCAGTCCGAAGCCCTGTCCAGCTTCGGCGACGACCGCGTGTTCCTCGAGCGCTTCGTCGAGAACCCGCGCCACATCGAGATCCAGGTTCTCGGCGACAAGCACGGCACCTGCATCTATCTCGGTGAGCGCGAATGCTCCATCCAGCGCCGCCACCAGAAAGTGCTGGAGGAGGCCCCCTCGCCCTTCCTCGATCCCGCCACCCGCAGGGCGATGGGCGAGCAGGCGGTGGCGCTGGCCAAGGCCGTCGGCTACCACTCGGCAGGCACGGTCGAGTTCATCGTCGATCCGGCGAAGAACTTCTTCTTTCTCGAAATGAACACCCGTCTGCAGGTCGAGCACCCGGTGACCGAACTCGTGACGGGCATCGATCTGGTCGAGAAGATGATTCGCGTCGCCGCCGGCGAACCGCTCGGCCTCACCCAGGAGGACGTCCGCCTGCAGGGCTGGGCGCTCGAGGCCCGCGTCTATGCCGAGGAGCCGGCGCGCGGCTTTCTGCCGGCGACCGGGCGTCTGGTGCGCTTCACCCCGCCGGCCCGCGAGGGCGTCAGGGTGGATACGGGCGTGGTCGAGGGCGACGAGGTCACCATGTTCTACGACCCGATGATCGCCAAGGTCTGCACCCACGGCGCCACCCGCGCGGATGCCATCCGGCGCATGGCGCAGGCGCTCGACGACACGGTCCTGCGCGGGATCGGCAACAACGTCGACTTCCTCGCGAGCCTCGTGGCTCATCCGCGCTTCAAGTCGGGCGACATGTCCACCGGGTTCATCGCCGAGGAGTACGGCGAGCGATTCGAGCCGGCACCGGTCACCGGCGATCTGGCGCTGCGCTTCGCCGTCGTCGCCGCGTGCATGCGCTCCTTGATGAGCCATCGTGCCCAGCAGTTGTCTGGCCGGCTGCGCGGCGAGCCGGCCTTTCGGGCGACCAGTTGGTCGGTCTTCGTCGGCGGCGAGGCGATCGAGGTCGAGTTGGATCACGACCACGCGCACACGTGGAACGTGCGTGCCGGTGGGCGGGCGCACCGCGTCCGTCTCGATTGGCGACCGGGCCAGATCTGCTTCGATGCGATCATCGACGGCGACGCCTATACCTTCCAATCGGATCGCATCTCGGAAGGTTTTTTGCTGCGCCATGCCGGCTTCCAGGCGCCGACGCTGGTGCGCACCCACCGGGCGCAGGAACTGGCGAGCCGGATGCGGCCGAAGCCGACGCCGGACTATTCGGGCACGGTGATCGCGCCGATGCCGGGCCTCATCAAGGCCGTCCGGGTCGCGGTCGGCGACGAGGTGAAGCTCGGCCAGGAGCTGTTGATCCTGGAGGCGATGAAAATGGAGAACTCCGTGCGGGCCGAGCGCGACGGCGTAGTCGCCACCGTCACCGTTGCCGCCGGCGATACGGTACCGGCCGATCAGGTATTGGTGACCCTGCAGTAGCGGGCGAGGGCGGGAGAGGGACCATGGACGGCCGGCTGGAACTGCTGCGCGGCGTGGTGCACCC
>JBMCMJ010000068.1:0-11339 GCA_048615135.1 Pseudomonadota bacterium | reverse complement strand
GGTCGTGGACGCGCAGGTCGCGTTTGAACCAGACGAGATGGACCGGGGCCGACATGCGAGCGGAAATAGGCCGGCTGCAGGGCTTGGAAAGGCAAGGCGGGAACTGCCGCCACCCCTGGAAAGCGGCGGCGGCAGCGCCGTCGCCCGGGGGTCCTAGGGGGCCAAAAGCCCCCTAGCCTTCCCAAACCCTTTCCAACAACGCGAGCCAATTGCCGTGCGCGAGCTTCTCGACGAGGGTATCGCCGTAACCCTTCGCGCGGAGCGCTTCGACCAGCCGCGGCAAGCCCGCCACGTCGCCGATGGGTGCGGGAATGGTAGCGCCGTCGAAGTCGGAGCCGAGGCCGACCCGGTCCTCGCCGACCCGCTCGATCAGGTAGTCGAACATGCGCACGACCAGGTCGAGCGGGGTGTCGGCCTCGCGCTTGCAGTCGGGGCGCAGGTCCGGGACCGAGAGGTTGACGCCGACGAGGCCGTCGCGCTCGCGCAGGCAGTCGAGTTGGCGGTCGGTGAGGTTGCGTGCCGAAGGGACCAGGCCGTGGGCGTTGGCGTGGCTCGCGACGAAGGGGCGGCTGGTGGCGTTGGCGAGGTCCCAAAAGCCCTGCTCGTTGAGGTGCGAGGTGTCGAGCAGGATGCGCTTTTGCTCGCACGCGCGGACCAGCCGCACCCCCGCCTCGGTCAGGCCCTGCCCCGTGTCGGGGCTGGTGAAGTAGCGGAACGGGACGCCGTGGCCGAAGATGTTGGGCCGGCTCCAGACCGGTCCGAGCGAACGCAGCCCCGCCGCGTGGAACACGTCCAGTTCGCGCAGATCGGCGCCGATCGCCTCCGCGCCCTCGATGTGCCAGACGGCCGCGATCGCCCCCGCCGCCATCGCCGCACGGATGTCGGCGACGGAGCGGCAGAGCCGCAGCGCCCCCTCGCTCTGGGTTTCCAGCCGCATCAGCAGGGCCGCCTGCGCCGTGGTGACCCGAAGCGCCTCGCCGTGCTCGACCGGGTGGGTCGACAGGCCGGCACCGGCCGCGCCGCGCGGTTCGGCCGTCGAGCCCGGCGAGGGCACGAAGCAGGCGAACAGCCCGCCCGCGAAGCCCCCGGCCCGGCAGCGGGCAAGATCCATGTGCCCCTTGCCGTCCCCCTGCAGGAAGACGGAACCATCGCCCGGGTCCTGGCGCCACAACTTCAACAACAGGTCGTTGTGACCGTCGAACAGCGCGACCATGGAGGGCCTCCGGGCAGGGAATGGGCAACCGTTGAACCGGGCTCGGACCCGGCTTGCAAGCCCGGCGTTGCCGCTCGCCCATCATCGACGCTAGCCTTCGGGAGAAACGGGAGGCGAGCGATGCGGATAAGGGCAGCGGTGTTGCGCCGGAGCGGGGTCGAGCGGCCCTATGGCCGAACGAAACCGCTGGCGATCGAGGAGGTGGAACTCGACGAGCCGGGGCCCGGCGAGGTGCGCCTGAGGATGGCAGCGGCGAGCCTTTGCCATTCGGATTTGTCGGTGGTGGACGGTGTACGGCCGCGGCCGGTGCCGATGGTGCTCGGCCACGAGGCGGCGGGTGTGGTGGAAGCGCTCGGCGAGGGCGTGGACCACTTGGCCGTGGGTGATCACGTGGTCACCGTGTTCGTGCCGAGTTGCGGACGCTGCGGCCCCTGTCTCGATGGGCGGCCGGCCCTCTGCGTGCCGGGCAATGCCGCCAACGCCAAGGGCGAACTGATCGGCGGCGGACGGCGGCTGCACCGCAAGGGCGAGCCGATCCATCACCATTTGGGGGTCTCGGGCTTCGCCGAGCGGGCGGTCGTCTCGACCTACTCCGTGGTCAAGATCGATCCGGCGATCCCGCTGGAACTTGCGGCCATCTTCGGCTGCGCGGTGCTCACCGGCGCAGGTGCGGTGCTCCATACGGGCGGGCTGAAGCCGGGCGGCAGCCTCGCCGTGGTCGGCTGCGGCGGCGTCGGGCTGAACGCCGTGATGGCCGGCCGGCTGGTCGGCGCGCGCCACATCGTCGCCGTCGACCTCGTGCCGGAGAAACTGGAGACGGCAAGGCAGTTCGGCGCGACGCTCGCGGTCGATGCCCGCGGCAACGACGCGATCGAGCAGATCCGCAGCGCCACCGGCGGCGGGGTCGACGTGGCGGTGGAGACGGCGGGAGCCCTGCCCGCGCTGGAACTCGCCTACGAGATCACCGCCCGTGGCGGCACGACCGTGACGGCGGGCCTCGCCCCGCCGGACAAGGCAATGGCCGTCAACCAAGTGCGGCTCGTCGCCGAGGAACGGACGCTCAAGGGCTCCTATGTCGGCTCGTGCGTGCCCGCCCGCGACCTGCCGCGCTTTCTCGCCCTGCAGCAGGCGGGTCTGATGCCGGTGGAGAAGCTGATCGACCGCATGATCGGCCTCGACGATCTCAACGACGCCCTGGAAGCGCTGGCCGCCGGCTCGGCGCTCCGCCAGGTCGTCACCTTCGCCCCCTGAGCCAGCCCAAGGAGGACGCACGCATGGAAGAACTTCGAGGCAAGGTCGCGATCGTCACCGGTGCGAGCCGCGGCATCGGTGCCGCGACCGCGCGCGCCTTCGCCGAAGTGGGGGCCAAGGTCGTCCTGAATGCCCGCTCGGGGACGGCCATCGAGGCGATCGCCCGGGAACTCGAGGCGGCCGGCGGCGAGGCCCTGGCGGTGGCGGGCGACGTCAACCGGTTCGCCGACCTGGAGGCGGTGGTCGGGGCGGCCATGGGCCGCTGGGGCCGCATCGACCTGATGGTCAACAATGCCGGCGTGATCGAGCCGATCGGTCACCTCGCCGACAGCGAGCCCGATGCCTGGGCCGAGGCGGCCGACATCAATTTCAAGGGCGTCTACCACGGGCTGCGGGCCGTGCTGCCGATCATGCAGGCGCAAGGCGCCGGGGTGGTGGTGAACGTCAGCTCCGGGGCGGCGGTGAACCCGATGGAGGGCTGGAGCCACTATTGCGCGGGCAAGGCGGCGGCCTTGATGCTGACCCGCTGCGCCGACCTCGAATGCTCGGCTCGGGGCATCCGCGTCGTCGGGCTGAGCCCCGGCACGGTGCGCACCGACATGCAGGTCCGCATCAAGGCCTCGGGCCTCAACCCGGTGAGCCAGCTCGACCCGTCCGTGCACATCCCGCCGGAATGGCCGGCACGCGCCATCCTCTGGCTCTGCACGGCCGAAGCGGCCGATCTCCGCGGCGTCGACGTGAGCTTGCGCGACGAACACGTCCGGCGCCGTATCGGCCTGCCCACGGGCTGAAGCCCTCCCGGTCGCGCCACCCATCCGGTGCACGTGGACGTCGGGCGCGAAAGAACCAGGGGGCTTTTGGCCCCCTGACCCCCGGCTGACGGCCAGGGCCGTCAGCACCGAAGTGGCGGCGGCGAAGCCGCCGCCGGGGGGCTCGGGGGGACCCTCGAGTACCCCCGAACCTTTCCTTCCGTAACCGCCCGAAGACGAACTCAGACGTTTTTCTTGGCCCACTCGACCCGGTAGAGGTCGAAGCGGCGGTCGTTCAGGTTCTGGACGGTGCCGAAGGCTCGGGCGTTTTCCAGGTCCTGCAGGTGGACGTCGGCGAAGGCGACCATCTCGGCGTTCGGGGTGGTGTCCGCCGCCACGCCGTCCCGCGCGAAGGGAAAGTCGCAGGGTGTCACGATGCAGCTCTGCGCGTATTGGATGTCCATGTTGTCCACGCCCGGCAGATTGCCGCAATTGCCGGCGAGGGCCACGTAGATCTGATTCTCGACGGCGCGCGCCTGACAGCAGTAGCGCACCCGCATGTAGCTCTGCCGCTCGTCGGTGCAGAACGGCACGAAGAGCATCCGCGCCCCCTGATCGACGAGGTGGCGGGCAAGTTCCGGAAACTCGCTGTCGTAGCAGATCAGGACGCCGATCGGCCCGCAGTCGGTCATGATCGTCTCGACCCGGTCGCCACCCTCGATGTTCCACCAATAGCGCTCGTTGGGGGTCGGGTGGATCTTCGCCTGCTCGTGGATCGAGCCGTCGCGCAGGCAGACATAGGTGATGTTGTGCGTGGCACCCGAGGCCACCCGCGTCGGGTGCGAGCCACCGATGATGTTGATGTTGTAGTCGACCGCCAGCCGCGACAGCAAAGCCTTCAAGGGTTCGGTGTACTCGTCGAGCTTGGCGATCGCCTCGTGCGCCGGCACCTTCGCGTTCTCGATCGAGAGCAGCTGCAACGTGAAAAGTTCCGGAAAGACAACGAAGTCGGCTTTGTAGTCGGCAACCACGTCGACGAAGTACTCGACGTTGTGGCCGAACTCCTCGAACGAGCGCACGCGCCGCTGCTGGTACTGCACGATCGACAGCCGCACCCGGTCGCGCAAGGGGCTGATCGCCTCCTTCTTGCGGCCGCGCGGCTCGGCGGGGGCCACGTAGCGCTCGTTGTGCCAGACGAGGTGCGCAGCGTGGCCCAGGCTCTCCCGGTCGCTCGGCAGATAGTTGCGCAGCACGCCCAGCACCTCGAAGCCGTTGCGGAGCTGGAAGGACAGGACCGGGTCGCGCAGCCGGCCGTGGACCACCGCGTCGACATAGGCTTCGGGCGTCGGATATTGCTTCTGCCGGCGGTGCAGATGCGGAACACGTCCCCCGAAGACGATGCCCTTGCAGCCGAGGCGGATGCAGAGGTCCTTGCGCGCGTGGTAGAGCCGCTGGCCGATGCGCATGCCGCGGAACTCGGGATCGACGAACACCTCGGCGCCATAGAGCCACTCACCGTTGGCGACGTGCCGCGAGCCGAAACCGCCACCGGTGATCTCGCTCCAGGTGTGGGCCTTGAGGGCCGCCGCCTCCTCGACCCGGAAGGTCGAGCAGTAGCCGATGATCCGGCCGTCGTAGACGGCGACGAGTTGGCCCTCCGGGAAGTTCTGGATCTGGCCGCGCAGCTGGGCACGGCTGTAGCTGCCCATGTCGGCGTAGACCTTCTCGCACAAGGCCTGGATCGCCGGGATGTCGCCGAGGCGGGCGGCCCTGAGCTCGAGCCGCGGCTTGGTGTCGTCCATCGAGGTCTCCTGGCTGGTCCGGGAGGCCTTTACGCGTTCGCCCGCGGGAATTGAACCCGTCCGCTCAGATCATCGGCACGAACGCGCCGGTCGGCACGGTCGCGACATCCGCGCGCCGCAGATGGGCCTCCACGTCCGCGAGGCCGAGCGGTCGACTGAAGAGATAGCCCTGGGCGAAGTCGCAGCCGTGCAGGCGGAGAAAGCCGAGTTGGCTGTCCGTCTCCACGCCCTCGGCGATGACCCCCATGTTCAGGCTGTGGGCAAGGTTGATCACCGCCCGGACGATCGCCGCGTCCTGCGGGTCGGTGCCGATGTCGCGCACGAAGGACTGATCGATCTTGAGACGGTCGACCGGGAAGCGGTTCAGGTGCTTGAGCGAGGCATAGCCGGTGCCGAAGTCGTCGAGTGCTATGGAGACGCCCAGTCGGTGCAGGGACGCGAGCGTCTCGGCGATCCGCTCGACACCCCGATCGAGCAGCACGCCCTCGGTGATCTCGATCTCCACCCGCTGCGGCGACAGCCGGTGATAGGCCAGGAGTTGGGCCAATTCGCCGACGAAATCGAGGCCCTTGAGCTGGGCGGCCGCAACGTTGATCGCCACCCAGCCCGGCTCCAGCCCCCCGTCGAGCAGGTCGCGCAGCGCCTGCAGCGACCGCTCGACCACCGCCCGGCCGAGCTGAACGATCTGGCCCGTTTCCTCGGCGATCGGCACGAAGGCGCCCGGCGGCATCAACCGCCCGTGATGCTGCCAGCGAACCAGCGCCTCGAAGCCGGCATGCCGGCCGCTCGCCACTTCGTGCTGGGGCTGCAAGGCGATGGTGAGCCCGTCGTCGGCGATGGTCGTGCGCAGGGCGTCGGCGATGGTGGTGCGCCGCTCCACGTCGTCGCGCATCGAGCGGTCGAAGAAGGTCCACGTGTTGCGGCCGAGCGCCTTCGACCGGTACAACGCGATGTCGGCGTGCTTGTAGAGCTCGCTCGGATGGATCCCATCGTCGGGCACCATCGCAACCCCGAGGCTGGCGGTCGGCTGAACCGTGCGCGTCGCCAGCGGCACGGGAACCCGGATGGCCTCGAGGACGGCCTCGACCTTGACCCTCGCCTGCTCGCGGTCCAGCGCACCGTCGTCGGCAGCCTGGAGGATCAGGCCGAACTCGTCGCCGCCGAGCCGCGCCACCACGTCCTCGTCGTCCAGCGCGGCAACGAGCCGGCGTGCGATCTCCTGCAACAGGTCGTCACCCGCGTCGTGGCCGAGCGTGTCGTTGATTTCCTTGAAATGATCGAGGTCCAACAGCACCACCGCGGCACCTCGCTCCAGCCGACAGACGGTGCGGACGCGGTCCGTCAGCACTTGGCGGTTGACCAGACCGGTGAGCGCGTCGTGCTCCGCCAGAGTCTTGAGACGTTCCTGGCTGCGCCGCTGCTCGGTCACGTCGTGGATGATCGACCAGATCTGGCGCTCGCCGTCGGACGCCTCGACCAGGACGGCATGCATCGAGACCGCGACCGGCCGGCCGTCCGCGTGGCGCAGTTCCTTCTCGTACGGGCCGAAGCGGCCGTTGCGCACGAGTTCGCCGAGCTTCTCCTCCTCGGCCGCGCGCCTCTCCGGCAGACAGATGTCGAAATAGCTGAGCCCGCGCAGGCTCTCGGCATCGATGCCGACCATGCGCGAGAATTCGGCGTTCGATTCCAAAAAGCGCCCGTCGTCGAGCCGATTGAGCGCGATGCCCACCGGAGCGAGCGCATAGAGCGAGCGCAGCTTCTGTTGGCTTTCCGCCAGTTGGAGTTCCGCCTCCTTGCGTTCGGTGATGTCCGTGCCCGAGCCTCGATAACCGCGGAACACGCCGGCTTCGACCAGCGGTACGCCGTTGACGAGGCACCAGCGGAGCCCGCTCGCGGTTTGGAATGCCAGCTCGATCTCGTCGATCGGCAGATGCTGCATCACGGCCGTGCGCAACCGGTCGACGGCGCCCCCACCGACGGCCAACTCGTCCAGGCGCTGCCCGATCGGATTGCCGTCGCGCGGCACCCGCATGTCGGCGAAGCCGCGCGAATACCAGGTCAGCAGGAACTCGGCGTCCGCTTCCCAGAACCAGTCGGCGGACGACCGCGCGAAGTCGTGCAGACGCTCGCGGCTCGCCTCCAGTTCCGCCTCGGTGCGCTTGCGGTCACCGATATCCTCGACGATCGACCAGATCTGCGCCTCGCCGCACCGATCCTCGATCAGCACCCCCTGCAGGGTAACGGGCTTTTCGCTGCCGTCGGCGCAGGTCAGGCGCCATTCGATCGGCCCGTAGCGGCCGGTCTCGTGAAGCCGGAGCATCACGGCCGCTGCGTCGCTTTCTTGGCTCGGCTTCGGAAACAAGTCATGAAAGCGGAGATCCAGCAGCACGTCGGGCGCCACGCCCGTCATCCGGGCGAGCTCCGGGTTCGCCTGCAGGCAACGCCCGTCCGAGAAACGGCTCAAGAGGATGCCGAGCGGGGCAAGCTCGTAGAGCGAAGCGACCTGCCGGCGGCTCTCCTGCAGCGCCTCGAACGCCGCTTCGCGCGCGGTGACGTCCCGCGCGGCCGCATAGACCCGATCCCCCGCCACGCGGGAGCGCCATTCGATGAGACGATACGAGCCGTCGGCCGCCCGGTAGCGATTGGTGAACCCCAGAACGTCGCCGCCCCCGCTCAGCCGTTCGACTTCGGCGAGGGTCGCGTCGAGATCGTCCGGGTGGACGAAGTCGAGGAAGCACTGCCCTTCCAACTCGATGACCGTGCGGCCCAGCACCTCCTCCCAGGCCTTGTTGACGCGCAGGAACCGGCCGTCGAGCGAGGCGATGCAGAGAAGGTCGAGGGCCACGTCGAAAAAGCCCTGCAACTCGTCACGGGTCCGCTCCAATTCGCCCTTGGCCTCCTCCTCGTCGGTCGCGTCGGTGATGTAACCGGTCAGGAGGACGCTGCCGTCGGGCAGGCGCTCGGGCGTCGAGCGGCCGCGCGCCCAGATGAGCCCGCGTTCGGGATGATTGACCCGATAGTGCGCGCGGGGCGCTTCCAGGGTGACGAGGGCTTGGCCGATGGCCGCCCGCACCGCCTCCACGTCGTCGGCGTGGATGCGTTCGAACACCGGCGATGCGTCCTCGCGGACCGTCTCGGGATCGATGCCGAAGATGTCGCGCATGCCGGCGCTGGCATAGAGGTAGCGGCTGGAACCGTCCGGCCTCGCCTGCAGCTGGAAAACCGTGCCCGGCACGTTCCGCAGGAGGCGATCCAGACGGCGCGAGGAGGCGAGCCCGTCGCCCGCATCCTCCATCAGACCGACCAGTTCGACGATGCTGCCGGACGGGTCACGGACCGCACGCAGATGATCGTCGACGTGGAGTTCGCGGCCGTCGCCGTGGCGGATCCGGTAGGCGCGACGCAGCACGCCCTCGGCGCCCGCGGCCAGCCAAGCCTCCAGCCGGCGCTCGACGGCCGGCAGGTCGTCCGGATGGACGCTCTGCCGCCAGCAGTCGTCAGGGTGGAGCGAGCCGTCCGTCGGCCAGCCGAAATGGGTGGCCGCATTGGCGCTGCGGAACGTCGCGCGGCGCCCTTCGGGCTCCAGAGCGTAGCTGACCGCGGGGCTCGCCTCCAAGAGCGCGGTCAGCCGCTGGAGGGTGGTCTCGGGATCGGACGGAGGGCGCGAAGGGCACGAACGCATGGCGCAGCGAACTCGACGATGAACGACTCCACGCCGCGCAGCATCGCGCGAAGCCCTTAAGTGTCGGTAAACCTCCCGCGCCGGATTGGCGGGCGGCGCTGCCCGTGTTAGGCGGTTCGTCCGCGTTTTCGGCACCCGCTCGGAGTAAGGTCGAGATGGCGACACCGGCAGCCGTTTCCGTGGCGGCGGACGACCTCGGCGAACGCATCACAGCCCTGGGGGTGGCGGCAAAGGCGGCAGCCGCAGCCCTCGCCTCGACGTCGACCCGCAGCAAGAACGCGGCACTCCGCGCCGCGGCCACAGGGCTGCGCGCCGGTGCTGCGGACCTCCTCGCCGCCAATGCGCGCGACCTCGAAGCGGCCGCGGCAGCGGACCTGCCGGAGGCGGCGCTCGACCGCCTGCGGTTGGATCGGCAACGGATCGAGGGCATGGCGGCGGGGCTGGAGGCGATCGCGGCCCTGCCGGACCCGGTCGGCCGGGTGCTCGCCGCATGGGACCGACCGAACGGCCTGCACATCGAGCGGGTCGCCACACCGCTGGGCGTGGTCGGTGTGATCTACGAGAGCCGGCCGAACGTCACGGCCGATGCCGGCGGCCTGTGCCTGAAGTCGGGCAACGCCGTGATCCTGCGCGGCGGCTCCGAGAGCTTCCATTCGAGCCGCGCGATCGCCAACACGCTTCGCGCCGGGCTGGAGACAGCCGGCCTGCCGGTCGATGCCATCCAACTCGTGCCCACGACCGACCGCGCGGCGGTCGGCCATCTGTTGGCGCTCGAGCGCTACGTCGACGTGCTGGTGCCGAGGGGTGGCCGGTCGCTGGTCGAGCGCGTGCGGGCCGAGGCGCGCATGCCGGTCTTCGCGCACCTGGACGGCAACTGCCACGTCTACTTGCACGAGGCCGCCGATCCCGAGATGGCGACGAACATCGTGGTGAACGCGAAGCTGCGCCGGACAGGCATCTGCGGTGCGGCCGAGAGCCTCCTGGTCGACGAACGGGCGGCGGCGCACCTGTTGCCGCCGGTCTTGGGTGCGCTGCGCGAGGGGGGCTGCGAACTCCGCGGGTGTGCCCGCACCCGGGGGATCGACCCGGCGGTCGAACCCGCCACCGAGGCCGACTGGTCGACCGAATACCTGGATGCGATCTCGAGCGTGAAGGTGGTGGATGGCCTCGAGGCGGCGATCGCGCACGTGAACCGCTACGGCTCGCACCACACCGATGCCATCGTCACCGCCGACACCCAAGCGGCCGAGCGCTTCTTGGCCGAGGTCGACAGCGCGATCGTCCTGCACAACGCCTCGACGCAGTTCGCCGACGGCGGCGAGTTCGGCATGGGCGCGGAGATCGGCATCGCCACCGGGCGACTGCATGCCCGCGGTCCGGTGGGGCTGGAGCAATTGACCACCTTCAACTACCGGGTCCGCGGCACCGGCCAAGTGCGTCCGGCCTGAGCGCGTGCCGCACACCCCCGGCGAGCGGCGACTTCGCCGACCCGTGGTCGCCAACCGGCTGGCGGAGCCGGTGCCGACCCGGCTGGTGAGGGGGCTGCGCGTCGGCCTGCTCGGCGGTTCGTTCAATCCGGCGCACGAGGGGCATCGCTACGTTTCCGAAGAAGCGCTGAAACAACTCGACCTCGACCAACTCTGGTGGCTCGTCTCGCCGCAAAACCCGCTCAAGGCACGAAGCGAGACGGCGCCGCTGGCCCTCCGGCTCGAACGGGCCCGGGCCGTCGCACGACACCCGCAAATCCGGGTGACCGACCTCGAGCGGCGGCTGAAGACGCGCTACACGGTGGACACGGTGCGGCGGCTGCAGGCGGCCTTTGCGACGCATTGCTTCGTCTGGCTGATGGGCGCCGACAACTTCGCCACGCTGCACCGGTGGCGGCAGTGGGAACGGATCGTCACGTCCGTGCCCATTGCGGTGTTCGATCGCGAGCCTTATTTCTACAGAGCCGTCGGTGGTGTTGCCGCTCGACGCTTTGCCGCCGCCTGCAAGAGCGGCGACGAGCTCCGCGAGCTGGCCACGGCCTCGCCGCCGGCTTGGGGAATGGTGCAGCTGCGCACCCACCCCGCCTCCAGCTCGTCGATCCGGGCACGGGGCGGATGGACGCAGCCCGGAACGGAGGACGAGTGATCGGCGACACGGTGGTGGTGAACGGTTCGGAGAGCAAGGCGACCCTGGCCCTGATCGAGCGCTCGCTCGACGACGACAAGGCGGTGGATCCGGTAACGATCGATCTCGTCGGCAAGACGGCGCTCGCGGACGCGATGGTGGTGGCCTCGGGCACCTCCCAGCGTCACATCGGCGCCATGGCCGACAAGCTGCTGGAGCGGCTCAAGGCGGCGGGCGTCACCGGGGTCACCAAGGAGGGCGGCGCCGAGAGCGACTGGGTGCTGATCGACACCGGCGACGTCATCGTGCACCTGTTCAAGCCCGAGACGCGCGATTTCTACGGCATCGAACGGTTGTGGACCGCACCTCGGGCGGTGGAGCGGCTGCGCGCCTGAGCGGCCTTGCGCATCGTCGTGCTTAGCGTGGGCCGCTGGAAACAGGGCCCCGAGCGAACCCTCTTCGAGCACTATGCCCGGCGTTGCCCGTGGCGGCTGGAACTCGTCGAATTGAGCCTCAAGGGCAAGGTTCCT
>JBMCMJ010000067.1:0-11425 GCA_048615135.1 Pseudomonadota bacterium | reverse complement strand
GTTTGCGCGTGGCAAGACAGAGAACGCCGGCCGACGTCGAATCGCCTGCCAAGAGCGAACTCAGTCGCCCGGAGACCATCGGTCGCCCGAGCAGGAAACCCTGAACGGCCGAGTAGCCGGCGGCTGCGACACGTTGCAGATGCTCGGCGGTTTCGACACCTTCCGCCACGGTCCGCATGCCCAGGACGTGGGCCAGCGTCGCCACCGCATCGACGATGGCGCCCGCGCGCTTTTGGTCGACCGGTGTCCGCACGAAGCTGCCGTCGAGCTTCAGTTCGTCGAACGAAAAGCGCTGCAGGTGGTCGAGCGACGAAAAGCCGATGCCGAAGTCATCCAGCGATGTGGCAACCCCGATCCGGCGAATTCGCTCCAGCGTTTCGCGGACTCGGGTCGAGTCCTGGAGCAGCGCGGACTCGGTGACTTCCAGCACCAAGCGTTCCGGCGGAAGGCCGCTCGCAGCCAGCGCCTCCTCGACACGCCCGAGGAGGCCCGGATCGTGCACCTGGATCGGCGACAGATTGACCGCAACAGCAATCTCTCGCGGCCAAGCGAGCGCATCGCGGCAGGCGCGTCGAAGTGCCCAATGCCCGATGTCGACGATGGCGCCGGTCGCTTCGCTGAGCGGAACGAATTCGGCCGGACCGACCAGCCCGCGCTCGGGATGGTTCCACCGCAGCAAAGCCTCGGCGGCGACGATTCGGCGGCCGGCGGGATCGAACTGCGGTTGGTAGTGCAACTCGAATTGCCGCAACGGCAGCGCTCGCCGCAGATCGACCTCCAATCGGCAGCGGTGCCGCAAGCGCTCGGCCAGTGCGGGCACGAACCGCCGCGCCGTCCTGCCGCCGGCGCGCTGCGCCTCGTGCAGCGCCAGATTGGCTTCCCGCTCTAGGCAGCGCCAATCGCTGCCGGGTTCTGCGACGGTAAAGCCGATGCTGACACCGACGTCGACCGCATGCCCCTGCACGAGATAGGTTCGCCCGAGCCGTTCGAGCAGGCGCGCAAAAAAAGCGTCGAGCGGTTCACCTGCATCCGGTCTGCGCAGGAGGAGCCCGAACTCGTCCCCGCCCAGCCGTCCGATCACACTGCCCGGGCCAGCCCCGGCATCGAGCCGCCCCGCGGCGGCACGCAGCAGAGCGTCCCCCGCCGGCCGTCCATAAAATTCGTTGACCAGCTTGAACTGGTCGAAATTGGCGAAACACAGCACAAGATGTTCCGCTGTGGCGGCTTGCTTCGAGAGCTCTGTTTCGACGGCAGATCGAAAGCCCGACTCGTCGTAGATGCCGGTGAGGTGGTCGCGCGACGGGGTGCAGGGATCTTCGTCGGTCTTTCGTCCGTCTTGTGAACGATTGTGCACGATGCCCGTCGTACTGTGGGATTGCGTCGTTAGCGCTAAGGCGTGGTTCAGCCGATGGCCGGCAAGATCCATGACCGCGGGACGATCGGCTCCAGCAACGGCGGTCCCCGGCGGGTCGAAGGCGAGCGTTTTGATGGGGCAGGCAAAGGTCGGCGGCCGGATAAGGCGTCCGCCCTTCGCTGCGTCGGAACTGGCCGGTTGCAAGGCGGCGCTCCAGCCCAGCCACTCGGCGTGACCGGCATCCCACCCGAGGAACGCACCCGCCGCGTCGGCCGTCGAAAGTCCGACGGGCACCGGCACCGGTTCGAATTCCGGCAAGCGCGAAGGCGCGGCATTTGGACCATCCGTCGTGTCTTCCTGCGCCGCGCTGGTCGAGCAAGCGAATTGGACCACGCGAATTCTCCGATCGATGGCGTCATACCAACGAAGCTAAAGCCGGGGGGGATGATTTCGCGTGAACGTTTATGACCAAAATCATTGCAAAAGCTCACCTGGGTGTCTGCTTCGAAGTAAGAAATCTCGTTTGATCAGGGCCATGGCACACCGCGCAGCCGCGGGTCGATCCGGGCGAACCCGCGATAGCAGCAGGTCTGGCGAGCCGCCCGGCGCAGGCAGGCGAGGGCTTCGCCCCGCTCGCCCAGAGCTTCGTAGACGGGGGCCAACAGTGAGGGTGGCACGTGGGCGGCAGGGCGTTCGGTGTCGAGTTGCGCCACGATGTCCCGCGCGCGGTCGACGTAGCCCGCCATGGCCAGCGCGTAGGCCAACCCCGAGCGCATCACCGGCAGGTCTTCGGAGAGGGCGACCGCCCGCTCGGCGGCGCGGAGCGCGAGCTCGTGCTCGCCCTGCCATGCGCCCACCAGCGCCAGGGCATGATGGCCCGCGTCGCTGGTCGGAACCTCGACGAGCGCACGCTCCAAATAGCGCCGTGCCTCCGGCACCCGACCCGCGCAGAACAACGCATAGCCGTACGGAAAGATCGTTCCTTGGCACAACGGGTCCGCCCGTGCCGCGGCTTCGAATTCGGCGAGTCCGTCGTCGATCCGACCGTGGGCGAACAGCGTCCAGGCTTTCTTTATCAGGAGTTGATAGAGATCCGCCGCATCACGCGGCGCGACGTCGAACAGCGCGAGGGCGCCGGTCTCGCCCTTCACCGTGCCACGAACCCAGGCGAGCGCCGACACGGCGGCGACGTTCGAAGGTTCCGATCGCAAAGCGGCGGCTGCCGCCTCCTCGGCCAGCGAGGCGTGGGCGGCAGGCTCGGTGCCGCAACCGCGCAGCACCATCGAAACATGCACCGAGGCGACCAGACCCCACGCGTCGCTCCAGCTGTCGTCGAGCTCCGCTGCCCGCCGCGCAGCGGCGAGGGCTCGGTCCAAATTGGCGCGGCTGCGGCGTGCGAGGAATTCGTACGCCCGAAAATAGTGTTTCCGGGCCTCCCGGCGTGGGGCGGTGCCGCCGGCCGTCATCGGTCCGCGCAGCGACGTTCGCCGTCGCACGGGCAAACCGAGGCGAAAGCCGCAGCCCGGCACGGTTTCGACGGAATCCGCCGCTCCGGCGGCGGCCAGCCGCCTTCGCAGCGCGTAGATGCAGCGGGCGAGCCGGCTGTCCGCGACCTCTTTGTCGCCCCAGATGCAGCCCTTCAACACCGACCGCGTGACCATGCCCTCGGCCTGCACGAGGCAACGCAAAGCCGCCAGTTCCGTCTTCGGTATGCGGACGACGCCCTGTTGGTACCGCAGCGTGCTGCCGTCGAGTTCGAAGGGGCCAACCTCGAAGACGTGCGGGGTTTCGACGGGATCCACCGTTCCGGCTCCTTCCCCCTCATGTCCGGCGCCCGGCGGATATGGGGCAGAGTTTCGTTGCATCGATCGCGTGGGTGGCTCGGCCCGTCAGACCCCGGGCTCGGCTATCTCGTTCGTCGGCGGCGACGATCGTTGCGGTGGTGGCCGGCGGCCGAACATGATCATCGATGGCAACGCTCCCTGCAGACGGGGATCGAATCGCACGATACCCCGAAAGACGCAGCGTTCGCGGACAGCCCGCTCCAGGCAGGCGCGGGCGGCGGTCGGATCCCCGAGTGCGAGCATCGCCGGGGCCAGAAAAGATGGAGGAACATGCGGGTCCGATCGCTCGCGCACGCCGTCGAGGAGCTGCCGGGCGCTGGCCGTTTTTCCCTGCCGGGCCAGAGCCTCCGCCAGAACCGCAACATGCAGCGGCAGCCCGTCCGACCATTCGCAGGCCCGTTCCGCCGCACGAACCGCGATGGCGTAATCGCCCTGGTGCGCAGCGACGACCGACAGAACGTGCCAGCCGCCATCGGCGATCGGCAACTCGTCCAGCGCGGTTTCCAAAAAAGCGCGAGCGCCGCCGGCATCGCCCGCGCAGAAGCGCAGATAGGCGCACAGGGAAATCGCCAGCTGGGCGAGGCCCGGCATGTCCCCGAACGGCGCGACGAGCTCCAAGGCTTCGTCGAACCGACCGTGACTGCCGAGGGCGAAACCTCGCCACGCCCGATCGACGTCATCGAGCTCTTCGTGCCGGACGGACCACGCACATTCGTCGGCCGCCTCCGCCCGTTCGTCGGCTACGGCCCGCAGCCACAGATCGACCGAGCGAAGCCCGGTGTGGTCGACTGGGGACGGCCGGCCGTTCGTTACCACCGCCCGGGCCCGAGCGACGTGGTCACTCGGAGTCCGCCCACAGCCGCGCAGCGCCATCATGAGGTGGACGTTGGCGAGCAGGCAGCGTCCCTCCGAACAATCGGGCGCGCGGGCCATGGCTTCTTCCAACACGCCCAAGGCGAGCCGCATGTTGCGTGCGGTGCGGCGGCCGAGGAGTTCGTGCGCCCGGCGCAGGCGGTCGAAGGCGTGCCCGGCCCCTCGGGCCGGTACCTCGGGCGTCGTGCCCGAGGCGTGACCGGCGGGCTCGAGCGGCAAACTCAGCCGGTAGCCGAGACCGTGCATGGTTTCGATGGCCGGATGCCCTCCGTCCGCGGCCAGGCGCCGACGCAGCGCGTAGACGGCGCGGCCGAGACGATTGTCGCTGACCGATGCGTCGCCCCACACCGCCAGCTTCAACGCGGCTCGATCGACGGTGGCACCGCCGGCGGACGCAATCCGACGAAGCAGCCGTAGCTCGGCCGGCGCCAGTTTGACGATCTTGCCGTGACGTCGAAGCATCGGTCCACGCAACTCGAACGGCCCGAAGCGGAGGCGTTTTTCGGAAAAGTGCAAATCGACGTCTTTCATTCGAGCGCTGCAGCAGGCGATATCCAAGCGTCCCGAGTTTAACCGCACGACAGCATCGGCAAAGCGTCGTAGGAGCGTGGATTGATCATATTTTGATCATGTGGTGGTCGGTCAGCTGCCGGGCGCGCGCAAGCGCGTCGCCGCGACGTTCAGGCGCTTTGCCGCACGACATTGCGGCCGGCATGCTTGGCTGCGTAAAGCGCCTTGTCGGCACGACAGAAGAGCGACCCTGGGGTATCGGATGGCCGCCATCCCGCAACGCCGAAAGAAATCGTAATGTGGTGCAGGTTCGCCGGATCGCTGCGTCGCACGATTCGCGAGCGCGCCAGCCGTCGGCGCAGACCTTCGGCCACTGCGGCGGCCTCATCCGATGTGGCACCCACGAGCAGCAGCGCGAACTCCTCGCCGCCAACGCGGTAGACCCGCTGCCCGCCCTCCGCCAGACGAGCGGCGACCAATCGGAGCACCCGATCTCCCATCTCGTGGCCATATGTGTCGTTCACACTCTTGAAATGATCGATGTCGGCCATCACCAGCGCGAATCCGCGACCGCCCGCTCGGGCCTCGGCCTCCAGCCGTGCGAGTTCCCCGTCGAAGCCAGCGCGATTGCCCTGGCCCGTCAATGGGTCGGTGCTGCAGGCCTGCTGGGCTGCCGCCAGGGCACGGCGAAGTTCGGCGACTTGTTTGGCGCGATCGAGCGCCAGCCCTTCGAGATTGCCCACCGCCGCACGCGTCGCTGCCGCGGCCTCGTGGACACGTCGCACGCCCGCCTCGGGGGTGGTGGAGCGTTTCTCCAGAATCTGCCGGACCTCGCTCGACAGGCGAGCGGCGCTCTCGCCAACCGATCCGATGCGGGTACCGACCGAGCGCACACAACCGGTCGCGGCCTCCATGATGCCCTTGAGAGCGTCGAAGCTCAGCGGACCGACTACGAAAGCATCGTAAAGCGCGATGAGCTTGCCATCGTCGAGATGACCGTCGGGCGCGGCTAGTCGATCGAGCACCGCGTTGAGCCGCGGATTGCCGCCGCTCACGTAGAGATAAAACAGCCGATAGTGGCGCGGCGTCGGTTCGATCCGGCGGTGGGCAAGTTCGCGCAAGGTCGAAAGACACAGGCTCTCGGCCCTGCCGGGCACCAATGCTGCCGCGGTCATGGGCGAACCTCGCATGCGCTTGGCGCCCGGCAACACAGCTGCATGATCAAGTCTCCTTCGCTCGCGGCCAAGTCCGGAATATGACATGCCATTTTTTACATCGGGTTCTCGGATGTAACGAAAACATGAGCACGTGCTAGCGCCAAGGTTGCGACTGGATTCGGCACGTAATCGTTTAAATTTGTAATAGCTGCGAATGTGCGTAATTTCTTGGGACGAAAGTCGTGGACGAAAAAACCGACCCACTCGGCCGGCAGCGTTTCGGCCCCTTCGAGATGCACCGGGGTGTGGTCCGTCGTGGAGCCACCGTTCTGCGGATCCCACCCAAGGAGATGGCGGTTCTCGGAGCGTTGGTGGCCGCCGGCGGCGGCATCGTCGGCCGAACGGAGTTGATCGAGGCCGGATGGGGGCGCGGCTCGGCATCCGACGCCAGCCTTGCTCGGTGCATCCATTCCTTGCGGCGCATTCTCGAATGCGAAGATGGAAGCGAGATCGTCCAGACCATGCACGGGCACGGCTTTCGGCTGGCCGTCCCGGTCGAGCGGGGTGCCTCGGGCGCCGATTCGTCCAACGCCGCGACCCTCCGCGCGGGCTGGCAGACGTCGAGCCAGACGGCGTTCGAACGCTGCCTGCAATCCGTCGAGTTGATGGGCCATCGGGTGCCGAGTAACCTGCAGCTCGCCCGCCGGGCCTTGCTGGAAGCGGTTGCGCTGGACCCGACCTATGTCGGGGCGTGGTGCCGGTTGGCCGACCTCGAGATTCTGCTGGGCTTTCTCGGGCAGGGCTCCAGCGCCCGCGAACCTGCCGGCAACGCGCGCGACGCCATCGATCGGGCGCTCGGATATGACCGCGAACATCCGCTCGCCCTTATGCTCGATGCCTTCGTGGAGGGCGCGCTGGAGGGCCGGCCGGTGCGTCTGGACGCATTCGACGCCGCGGCCACCACGATCGCGGGGACGCCGGGCTGGCGGAGCAAGCGTGCCTGGCTGCTCGCGGGGGCCGGTGAACTGGATCTCGCCCTGGCCGATCTGGAACTCGCCTTGCGGCTCGCCCCGCTGGACCAGTCGACCATCTTCGCCCACGGCTACATTCTGTTGTGTGCGGGCCGGGCCGAGGATGCGGTGCGCTATCTGCGCGGCGTCACCGAGGAGTATCCGATGGCCGACGGCGCGTGGCTCGCCCTGGCCTATGTTACCGGTTGGCTGGGCTACCGCGCCGAGGCGATCCAGGCCGGCTCCTATGCCGCCGAAATCGCCAACGGCTTTCCGACGGTGGCGACCGGGCTCGCCTACGCGCTCGCGCGAGCCGGGGATTTCCAGGCGGCGAGTCTGGTCCTGCGGGATATGAAGCACCGGGCGGACATGCACGTCTCGCCGACGCTGCTCGCTGCCGTCCATGTGGCGATGGGTGACATCAGGACGGCTGTCTCGCTGCTCGACGATGCCGAGGCCACGTGGTGTCCCTATCGGGGCGTAGCCCGTTTCGATCCACGCTTGGCAGCGGCCTGGACGACGACGTTGCAACGCGAACCGCGCAACCTCGCCCTGGCCTGATCCGAATAGCTCCACTCAAACCCCCAGAATCCTGTATTCCAGGCTCCGAAGCTGCTCCCGCACCCTCGAACTCTCCGCGCCCAGGCGGCGCGCCTCGCGATGCAAGGCGAAACGAGCGGGCGCAGCCTGACCGTCAGCCGCCGTGGCGGACAGCCGATGGACGAGGCCGGCGGCGGCAGCAGACAGGCTTTCGACCGCATCCGCGACCCGTCCAGCGATGGCCAGCCCCCCCGCAAGGGCGCGGGACCGTCGGGCCGATGCCGGTTGCGCGACCGTCAGCAGATGCTGCAAGCCCGCGACTTCCCCGTTCGCCACCTCCAGCGCCACGCGCGTCTGCACGCTGCAAGTCTCGAAGGATCCGAGCGCCGTGCGTGATGCCTCCGCGGCCGCCTCGTCCGCCAGTGCCGTCCTGGCCGCGGCGATCGCGAGGCCCCCCGCAGCACCCGCCAATGTCTGGAGTTCGGCGAAACAGCTCATCAACTCCTGCACGTCGTCGAACGCGGTCCGGGGAAAGCTCGCGAACTCGATGGCAGCGTTCGCAGCTTCGGGGCGGCAAGGGTCATTGACGGAAGGCGGCGTCGCGTCGTGGACAAGTCGGCAGCAGGTGCCGTGGTCTTCGGCGTGGAACGACATGGCGGGGCTCCTGGGACGCATCGGTGAAGGGTCGGCGGCGCGGCCGGAGCCCTGAAGCTCCGGACGCCCGTTGCTTGTCAGGCGGCGCGCAGTCCTTCGAGAAAGGCGCCAACCTTGTCGTGGAGGGACTGCGCGTGGCCACTCAGCGCGGTGGCGGCAATCGTCAACTCTTCGGCCGAGGCATCGCTCTTGCGGGCAACCTCGGCGACGTCGGCGATGATCGCCGAGACATCCGCATTGCCGGTGGCCGCCTCTTGCACGTTGCGGGCGATGTCGCTGGTCGCGGCCGTCTGCTCCTCCATGGCGGCGGCGATGGTGGTGGCGATATCGCTCATGCTGCGGATCACCTCGCCGACGCTTTCGATATCGTTTCCGGTCGCCCGGCTCGCCTCCTGTAGCGCGCCGATCTTGCGGGAGATGTCTTCGGTCGCCTTCTGGGTCTGGCCCGCGAGCGCCTTGACTTCCTGGGCCACGACCGCGAAGCCGCGTCCCGCCT
The DNA here is from genome assembly GCA_048615135.1 of Pseudomonadota bacterium. Taxonomy (GTDB): domain Bacteria; phylum Pseudomonadota; class Alphaproteobacteria; order Geminicoccales; family Geminicoccaceae; genus RECO01. The sequence continues at coordinate 2,987 of JBMCMJ010000067.1, read as the reverse complement.
CGCCGGCTCTGGCCGCCTCGATCGTCGCGTTGAGCGAGAGCAGATTGGTCTGTTCGGCAATCGAGGTGATGAGATCCAGAACGCTGCCGATCTGGGTGGCATTCTCGGCGAGTTCGCTCATCGTCGTACGCATCCGTGTTGCCGCCGTGGAAGCCTCGCCGGCGATCTTGCGCGTCCGCTCGATCTGCCCGCCGATTTCGTGAACCGAGTGCGCCAGTTCTTCGCTGGCACTGGCCACCGTGGCGACGTTGCTGGCCGCTTGCTGCGCGGATGCGGACCCGCGCACGGCCTGCGCGGTCGTTTTACCGGCGGACTCCTTGACACCGCCGGCTGTGGTCGAGAGCTGGCTCGCCGCGGCGGCAACCGTCTGGATGACCCCGCCGACCTCGGTTTCGAACGTGCGGGCGAGCTCGCTCGTCAGGTGGCTTCGTTCGATCGCCGCCTCCTTGAACACCTGCAACGCCTTGGCCATGTCGCCGATCTCGTCGGCGCGATCGCGGTGCGGCACCTCGGCCTGGAGGTCGCCTTCCGCGATGCGTGCCATGCTGGCGGTCATGGTCGAGAGCGGACGCGCGATGGCACGGCCAACCACGAAGGCCAACACGATGCCGAGCACGAGACCGGCGGCGACGATGACCGTCGTCGTCAGCTTCGATCGCTGGGCAAGCGCGGTCAGCCCGGCGCCCAACTCCATCGAATCGGCGACGGCACTGGATTTCATCTCGGCCGCGCGGTCGCTGATGGCGAAGCCGGTCTCGTCGATGGCCGCCTCGCGGATGGAATTGCGCCGGATCACGATATCGGCGATCGCCGCGGCGGTGGCAGCATAGTCGCCAGCAGCGGCCCGCGCGTCTTCGAGCGCGCGTTGCCGCTGGGGATTCGTCACGCTCGCGTCGAGCCGTGTCAACGCCCCGTCCAGGTCATCGAGCAGGTTAAGAAAGCGGTCACGCTCGGCAAGTTCGTTGTCGAGCAGGAACATCAGCACGGAGGTCTTGGCCTCCAGGAGCTGCTCTCGGGCGGCTGCTCCATGCCATGCCGTCTCGAAGTCGCCGTCCGCCTGGGCGCCCTCGGCGATCGTCTGAATGTGGCCGAGCGCCGTTGCTCCGAGACGCTGCAGGCGCTCGTAGAGCTCGTCCCGTTCGGCGTAGAGCGTGACGACCTCGGCGAGACCGGCATCGAAGGACGCCAGACCCTGATCCATCGAGTCGACCAGGACCGCACGCTCGGGGTTCTGGATGCGCGTCTCAGCCTGGGCGATCCCGGATGCCGTCTGTTCGATGAAACGGCGCGCCTCGTCCAGTACGGCCGCGTCCTGACTGGCCAGATAGGTGCGTGCATGCATCAGCGCCTTGGCCATGTCGGCATTGATCTCGGATGCCAGCAGGGCGTCGCCGTTCATTTCCGCGGTGGCTCGGATGTTGCGGTCCATATCGGTGGCCGACCAGAGGCCGACGCCCCCGACCACGCCCAACAGCACCAGTGGCACGGCAAAACCCGAGCCGATGCGCCCGGCCAAACGCAGTCGATCCAATGCCTTCATCGGTCATCTCCGCAAAACGATGTTGCGCTCCCGTTTTGCGCAGGCGCAGTGAATTCCTAGACAAACGAGCTTACGGAAAGCTCACGCTGTCCACGCGACAACCCGCGCGGGTCGGCGTTGCGGAGGCATCATGCTCATCAAACATTCGTCAGACTGGCGTGATGCTGGCCCGAAAAACCTGTGGCTCCAACGCGCGCCGCCATCCGTCGGCGACCCGCTGCCCGCCGCCGAAAATCTTCACCGCGCTGCGACGAGTGGTGGACCAGGGTCCGCGGTTGCCGCAGCGGCTCGACAGTCGCCAGCCTGACCCCGCTGCAATCGTCGTCCTGGGGCGCGGACTGGCCGCTGCCGTGTTCGTGGCCAACTCCTCGCTCGACCCGGATCCGATCCTGGCCGTTTCGAAGCCGATCGCTGTGTTCATGGACATGGGCTTCGATTCCGCCGACAACGCCGTGGGCGGGTTGCCAAGCTATCGCGTTTTCTTCACGACACCTCTTTTTTCGAATTGGGCGTTGTCCCTGCTACTCCAGAATTTTACTTCGGCCCCACCACAAGCCGCTCGACCTCAATCGCAAAAATAACCGCTTTCGCGGTAAAAGCGGAACCAAACCCCAAGCAACAGCCGAAGTCCGGTTGGGGTCAGCATTGCTCCTTGCCGAGCCGGCCCGCGGCGGATCGAAGGTAACGCGGAAGTTATGTTCCGCCCAAGGGCAGCAGGCGAACGCGGGCGCGGCCGGCATCGACCGTCACCAGCGCTCCGAGCTCCAACTCGATGGGCGCGGCGTTCAGCGCCGCGATGACGATGGCGGCTGCGGCCTCGGGCGTAACGTTGTCCGCGCGCAGCTGCACCACGCTCGGCTTGGCGCCCTTGGTGACGGCAAGGATCGCGCCGAAGTCCAGGTCGTGCGTGAGGACGACGTAGCCGCCATCCCTCGCGTAGCTCATGATCTCGCTGTCCGGCGCGTCGAGAGGACCGACGACGGACCAATGCAACGCTTCGAAGCCGGCGGCACGGAGCACGCCGGAACGACGTCCGTCAGATCAAGTCTAAACTTCTGCACATGCCATCGGCAGGGCGATCTCCCGCTCCTCCGAGCGCCAAGCGGCGTAGCGAATTGCCTGAGCGATGTCCTCGCGGTCGAGGTACGGGTAATCGGCGAGGAGTTCTTCGACCGAGCGCCCAGCACCGATCTGCCCCACGATCATGCCCACGGTGACCCTGGTACCGCGCACGCACGGCCGTCCGCCCATGGTGTCGGGGTGCTGGGTAATGCGATCGAGGTCGTTCATCGCCATGGCCTCCAACGGCGGCGGCCCGGCCATGGCCGAACCGCCGCACGGCAATCAGAGATCGACATGCTCGGCGATGTCGAGGGCGTCGTCCACCTCGACGCGGGCTATGGTCAATCTTGGTGTATGGGCATCAGGCAGCGGCCTGCTCCTCGGC
>JBMCMJ010000066.1:0-11466 GCA_048615135.1 Pseudomonadota bacterium | reverse complement strand
GGGCGTCAGCCCTTGGCGACGTCCGCCGCGAGCCGCAGGCCGTGCAGCGCGTGAGCCGTGTCGCAGCCGAGCGCCACGAGGCCCACGCCACGGGCGAACCAGTGCCGCGCCCGCTCCGCGCCGGGGGTGAAGAGCGCCGTCGCGAGACCTTGGGCGCTGGCCCCCTCGATCACCGCTTCGATGGTCTCGACCACCCGCGGATGGTCGACCTCGCCCGGCACGCCGAGCGCATGGGACAGGTCGACCGGCCCCAGAAAGACCGCATCGAGGCCGGGCGTCGCCACGATATCGCCGGCCGCTTCCACCCCGGCCTCGCCCTCGATCATGGCGATCACGGCGACTTCGGCGTTGGCCTCGGCGAACCAGCCCGCCCGCGCGCCGAAATCGCCCGCCCGGACCCAGGGATTGGCGCCGCGGCTGCCCTCCGGGGCGAACCGCGCCGCCCGTACCACCGCCTCGGCCGCGGCGCGCGAGGCGACCATCGGCACGAGCACGCCCGAAGCGCCGACGTCGAGGGCGGCGCCGATCAGCGACGCCTCGCCGGTCCGTACGCGGACGATCGGGGCGATGCCGCGCGCCCGTGCGGCGAGGATCAGCGGGCCGAGTTGGCCCGTGCCGTAGGGGCCGTGCTCGGTATCGAGGATCACCGCGTCGAACCCGGCGAGCGCGATCAACTCGACCATCTCGACGCTGGGCACGAGGCAGAACGTGGCGAGCAGGCGTTCGCCGGCGCGCAGCCGGGCGCGGAGGGTGGCGGTGGTCACGTCGGCGCCTCCTGCGTGGTCAGTCGTCGGCCCAGCGCTTTTCGAATTCGTGCACGTCGGGAAAGCCCATCACCTCGCACATCCGAGCGAACGGGTAGACCGGGGTCTCGGCGCCGGCCGTGGTGCCGCGCTCCAGGAGTTCGTCGTAGATCCGATCGAGTGCCGCCGCCGCCGCGAGGAAGCCTGCCGCCGGATAGATCGCGAGCTGGTAGCCGAGTTCGGCGAGGCGCGGCGCCGGCAGGACCGGCGTGCGGCCGCCCTCGACCATGTTGGCGAGCAGCGGCACGTCGAACGACCGGCCGATCCTGGCCATCTCCTCCTCGCTCTCCGGGCTCTCGACGAACAGGATGTCGGCGCCGGCCTCGACATAGGCCTCGCCGCGGCGCAGCGCCTCGTCGAGCCCGAGGCTGGTGCGCGCATCGGTGCGGGCGATGATCAGCATGTCGCCCGTACGGCTCTCGGCGGCGACCCGGATCTTCTTCACCATGTCGGCCGCGGGGATCACCCGCCGGCCCGGCGTGTGGCCGCACTTTTTCGGAAATTCCTGGTCCTCGAGCTGGATGGCCGCGATCCCGGCCGCCTCGTAGCCGCGCACCGTGTGGCGGACGTTCAAGAGGCCCCCGTAGCCCGTATCGGCATCGGCGATCAGCGGGGCGTCGATGGCCTGGGCGATCCGGCCCGCCCGCTCGACCATCTCGGTGTAGGTGGCGAGCCCGGCATCGGGCAGGCCCAGGTGCGAGGCCACCACGCCGAAGCCGGTCATGTAGGCGGCCTCGATCGGCTTGGTGTCGAGGATGCGTGCCGAGATCAGGTCGAACACGCCCGGAGCGATCAGGGTGCGGCCGGGGCGCAGGCGGTCACGCAGCAAACGAGCCTTCATGGAGGGCGTCCTTCCCGAGAAATGCCGGAGCGGCATATGTATACAGACAAGGAGGAATGACAAGCGCTGCAGACCGCGCAACCCACCGCGCGGATAGCGCCTTGCGGTGCCGTTGCCAAGGGTTCACAGCGATCCCCGGCGGGTTTTGGCTCGCCGACGAGGGTCTTGACAATCGTCGTCGGCTGCCGCCTGTCGTATACAGCGCAACGGGGAGGACGTCGCGTTGGTGCGCCAGCCGCTCGACATCGCGGACGACTGGGGGGTGGTCTCCCTGGCGAGCCGGCTCCACGCCGGCGAGGCCGCCGCGCCCGCCACGGTCGACCTCTGTCTCGACCGTATCGGGGTCCTCGACGGCGAGCTCCACAGTTTCGTCCACGTCGCCGAGGCCCACGCCCGCACGGTTGCCCGCCAGGACCGGACCGGCCCGCTGGCCGGCGTCCCGTTTGCCGCCAAGGACACGATCGACGTCGCGGGGATGCCGTGCGAGGCCGGCTCGCGGCTGCGCGAAGGCCATGTGGCGACGGTCGATGCCCCGATCGTGCGGGCGCTGCACGCGGCCGGCGCCATCTGTCTCGGCAAGCTCGCCTGCTGGGAATACGGCACCGGCAACGGCGGGGAGTATTTCGACCTGAAGCGGCCGCCGGCCCGCAATCCCTGGGACCTCGCGCGGGCGACGGGCGGCTCCAGCACGGGCTCCGGAGCGGCGGTCGCAGCGGGCCTCGTGCCCTTCGCGCTCGGCTCCGACACGACCGGCTCGGTCCGCCTGCCGGCGGCGGCGACCGGCACCGTCGGCATGATCCCGACGCGGGGACGTCTCTCGACCGAGGGCCTCCTGCCGAACTGCTACACCCTGGACGTGCCCGGGGTGTTCGCCTGGACGGTCGAGGACACGGCGCGTGTTCTCGCCACACTCCTGGCCGATCCGCAGCTGGAGGCGCGCGCGGCCGAACCGGTCGCGGGACTGCGCGTGGCCGTGGCGCGCGAGCCCGGTGCGGGCATGCCGGCCGCCGACCCGGCGTTGGTCGAGGGGATCGATGCGGGACTGGACGTCCTCGCCAGCCTCGGGGTCGAACTGTTCGATGTCCGGCTGCCCGTCGCGGTCGCCGACTGCTTCGCTGCGACCCGCATGATCGGCCCGACCGAATCGGCGGCGATCCACGAGGCGGAGCTGCGCACCCGCCCCGAGGCGATGGGCTTCGCGCTGCGCGACAAGCTGCTCTACGGCTCGCTGGTGCGTGCGGTGGACTACGTGCAGGCGCAGCGCTTCGCCCACCACGTGGCGGGCGAGATCGACCGGCTGCTGCGCGACTACGACGCGCTGGTCACCTTCGGCACCCTGCACCTGCCGCCGGTCCTGGGCGTCGAGCCGGCGATGACCGCCTTCACCGTCGACACGATGCTCACCCCGTTCAATCTCTCCGGCCATCCGGCGCTGGTGCAGTGCACGGGCTTCTCCGCCTCGGGGCTGCCCCTGCATTGGCAGGTGGTGGCCAAGCGGGGCGACGAGGCGAGCGGGCTCCGTCTCGCCCGCGCCTACGAGCGGGCCACCCCCTGGCGCCGGCGGCGCCCGCCGATCGTGGCCGCCCTCGCGGAGATGACGGCATGACCACCGAGGCGGCGTTGCAGGCGGCTCGGGAGTTCGCCGACCGGCACGGCCTCGACGGGCTCGCGCCCGAGCATCTGGCACGTCTTGCGGAACTGGCGCCGATGGTGGCGGCGGCGGCCGCGACCGTCCCGCGCCTTGCCGACAAGGCCGCGGGGCCGGCATGGGTCTTGCAGACGGAAATCACGAGCCCGGCGGCTTCGGCGCCGGAACGAGCAGAGGGAGAGACGGCATGACGACGGGTGATCCCACGGGCGGCTCGAAGCGGCTGCACCGCCGCCACGTGCTGCAGGGACTGGGCCTCGGTGGGGCGGCGGCGGTGATCCCCTGGCGGTTGACCGGCCCGGCGCACGCCCAGTCGGCGCGCACGCTGCGCGTCCGCTTCGGCTCGGACATCTCGATCCTCGACCCGGCGCTGATCTTCCAGATCGAGAACCAGACGGTCGCCGGCCACGTCTTCAACGGCCTCGTCGAGTACGACCAGGCGACCAACGAGATCGTCCCGGACCTCGCCACCGGCTGGGAGGTCTCGCCGGACGGGACCAGCTACACCTTCCGTCTGCGCGAGGGCGTGACCTTCCACAAGGGCTACGGCCCGTGCACCGCCGAGGACGTGAAGTTCACCTTCGACCGGGTGCTCGACGAGGCCACCGGCAGCCGCTACCGGGGCCAACTCGCCGGCCTGGAGGTGGTCGAGGTGGTCGACCCGCTGACCGTGCGCTTCGGTCTTGCAGCCCCCAATGCGGGCTTCCTCCACAAGGTCTGCGCCTTCAACCAGGGCTGGATCGTCTCCAGGCGGGCGATGGAGGAGATGGGCGAGGACGCCCGGCTGAACCCGATCGGCACGGGCCCGTTCGTGTTCGAGAGCTGGACGCCCGGCACCCAGGTCGAGCTGTCGGCCAACCCGGACTACTTCGCCGGTACGCCGGCGGTCGCGGGCGTGCTGTTCCGCATCGTCCGCGACGAAATGGCCTCGGCCATCGCGCTGGAGAACAACGAACTCGACATCTTCTTCTCGCTGCAGCAGCCGGAGGTGATCGAGCGCCTGCGCGGCCGTTCCGGCATCACGGTGCTCGACCGGGCGGCCAACAACACCGTCAACCTGGTGCTCAACACGACCGTCGCGCCGCTGAACGACGCCCGGGTGCGCCAGGCGATGCTCTACGCCATGAACCGCGACGCGCTGGTCCAGGGCTTCTTCCGCGGCACCAAGTTCCCGGCGACGAGCGTGCTGACCGAGACCTTCCAGGAGTTCGGCGTCCCGTCGGTGGCCTATCCCTACGATCCGGACCGGGCCAAGGCGCTGCTCGCCGAGGCCGGCGTGGGCCGCTTCGACTTCGTCATCACCACCGTGGCGCTCAACCCGTTCGACCGGCTGGTCGTGCCGCTCGCCAACGACCTGCAGGAGGTCGGCATCAACGCGACCATCCAGGTGGTGGAGCGCGGCGCCTACGTGCAGGCGCGCGCCTCGGGCAACGTGCAGAGCTGCATCACCGCCGTGGTCGGCCCGCCGGACCCGGATTCGCCCCTGGTCACGCTGTTCTCGACGGCTTCGTTCCCGCCGGGCCTCAACACCTCGCGCTACGACCAGGTGGACGACCTGCTCGCCGAGGCGGCGCGGACCCTGGACGCGGACGCGCGCAAGGCGGTCTATGCCCGCATCCTCGAGCGGTCGATGACCGACGTCCCGGTGCTGCCGCTCTACGCTGATCGGCTGTTCGTCGCGCACGGCGACGCGGTGCAGGGTTTCGTGCAGAACTCGCTGTTCACCATGGACTCGCGCGACGTGTCGCTCGGGGCCTGACGGATGGGGCTCTACCTCGCCCGCTGCCTTGCGCAACTCGTCGTCACGGGGCTCGGCATCGTCACGGTGGCCTTCTTCCTGATGCGGGCCATTCCGGGCGATCCGGCGCTCTACATGCTCGGCGACTTCGCCACCGAGCAGGCGGTGGCGCAGCTGCGGGCGCGGTTGGGGCTCGATCTGCCGATCTGGCAGCAATACCTCACCTTCATCACCAATGCGCTGGGCGGCGACCTCGGACGTTCCGTGGTCACCGGCCAGCCGGTGGCGATCGAGGTGTTGCGCGCCATTCCCTACTCGCTGAGCCTCGCGGTGGCGGGGCTCGCCATCGCCGTCGTCATCGGCGTTCCGCTCGGCATCCTGTCCGCCGTCCGGCAGGGAACGATGGTCGACACGGGCATCATGGTCGGCGCCCTACTCGGCATTTCGTTTCCGGTGTTCTGGGTGGGGCTGGTGGCGATTCTCTTCTTCTCCAGCTATCTGGGCGTCTTTCCGACGCTGGGGGCGAGCACCTCGGACAGCCTCTGGGTGCGGCTGCACCATTTGACGTTGCCGGCGGTCGTGCTGGGGCTCTCGCTCGCGGCCTACATCGCCCGGCTGTCGCGCTCGGCGATGCTGGAGGTGCTGGGCCAGGACTACGTGCGCACGGCGCGGGCGATGGGCATCCCCGAGCGGCGCGTGATCTTCCGGCTGGCCCTGCGCAACGCGCTCATCCCGATCCTCGCCGTGATCGGCGTCACCTTCGCCTGGGCGCTCGGCAACGCGATCCTGGTCGAGGTGGTGTTCAGCCGGCCGGGGCTCGGCTCGACGGTCCTGAAGGCGATCCTCTCGCGCGACTACCAGCTGGTGCAGGCGGGCGTGCTGGTGCTGGCCATGGCGGTGGTGCTGATCAACATCACCCTGGATGTTCTCTACGGCTTCATCGATCCGAGGTTGCGGCAGGGATGAGCACGACGAGGCGCAACGCCGCCCTCCGTCGCTATCTGCGGCATCCGGGGCTCGTGATCGGGACCGTGGTCGTGGTCCTGCTGGCGCTCGTGGCCCTGCTGGCACCGTGGCTGGCGCCGCACTCGCCGACCCGGACCGACCTGATGAACGTGCTCGCCGCACCGAGCTGGACCTATCCGCTCGGCACCGACCAGTACGGCCGTTGCGTGCTCAGCCGGGTGATCCACGGTGCTGGGATCTCGCTGCAGGTCGCGTTCTTCGTGGTCGCCATCTCGCTCACCGCCGGCACGTTGATCGGGGCGGTCGCGGGCTATGCCGGCGGCTGGGTGGAGCGGGCGATCGTCGCCGTGAACGACATCATGCTCGCCTTTCCGGGGTTCCTCCTGGCGCTTGCTCTGGTCGCCGCCCAGGGCTCCTCGCTGCAGTCGGTGATCACCGCCGTGTCGATCGCCTACACGCCGCGCGTGGCGGCGGTGATGCGCTCGGTGGTCCTGACCATTCGCCCGCGGCCGTTCATCGAGGCGTCCCGGGCGATGGGCCTCGGCTCGTTCCGCATCCTCGTGCGCCACGTCATCCCGAACGCGATGCCGCCGGTGATCGTCGTCGCCACGGTGAGTGCCGCGACGGCGATCCTGGCCGAGGCCGGGCTCAGCTTTTTGGGGCTCGGCGTGCAGCCGCCCACCCCCACCTGGGGCAACATCATCGCGGATGGGCAGATGTACATCAGCGCCTATCCGCTGATCTCGCTCTCGGCCGGGCTCGCCATCGCCGTGACCGTGATCGCGCTCAACCTCCTGGGCGACGGTCTGCGCGACACGCTCGACCCGCAGATGCAGCGTCAAGCCGGAGCGAAGATGCTGTGACGGACGCGTCCCTGCTCGACACCGATCCCGCCAGCGCTGCCGCGGCCGAACCCGTTCTGGCGCTCGACGATCTCGCCTGCGCGTTTCCGGGCGAGGACGGCCCCGTCACGGTCGTCCACGGCGTGTCGCTCGCCGTGGCGCCCGGCCGGACCCTGGCGGTGGTCGGCGAGTCCGGCTCCGGCAAGACCATGACTTTCCTTGCTGCCCTGGGCCTGTTGCCCAAGGGCGGGCGGGTCGTGCGCGGCTCGGTGAGACTGCAGGGCCAGGACCTGTTGAAGCTCGGGCCCGAGGCCCTGCGGCGGGTGCGCGGGGCGGACATCGCCATGGTGTTCCAGGACCCGCTCACCGGGCTCAATCCGGTGTTCACCATCGGCGACCAGTTGGTCGAGGTGCTGCGCGCCCACCGGCCGATCAGCCGGTCGCAGGCACGGCGGGAGGCGATCGACCTGTTGGACCGGGTGCACATCCCCGATCCCAAGCGCCGCGCCGCCGCCTATCCGCACCAGCTGTCCGGCGGGATGCGCCAACGCGTACTGATCGCCATGGCCATCTCGCTCGGCCCGAAGGTGCTGATCGCCGACGAGCCGACGACGGCCCTCGACGTGACGGTGCAGGCGCAGATCCTGGAACTGCTGGAGGAACTGCAGGCCGAGAGCGGGATGGGCCTCGTGCTGATCACCCACGATTTGGGTCTCGTGGCGCGCCACGCCGACGACGTGGCGGTGATGTACGCGGGCCGGGTGGTCGAGGAGGGTGACTGCGGGGCGGTGTTCGCCCGCACCCGCCACCCCTATACCGCCGCGCTCTTCCGCTCGATCCCGAACCTCGAGGGCGATGCCGCGGCCGACCTCCTGGCGATCGAGGGCCAGCCACCCGATCCGGCCCGGCTGCCGACGGGCTGTGCCTTCGAGCCGCGCTGCTGGCTGGGGCAGGGGCGCACGCGCTGTGCGGCCGAGCGGCCGGCGCTCGTCCGGGCGGACGAGGCCGGGCACCGCAGTGCCTGTTGGTTCGCCCTGGAGGTGCATCGGTGACCACGCCGCTCGTCACCGTCGAAGGGCTGGACAAGAGCTTCGGCGGCGCAGGCTTTCCCTTCGCCCGCCGCCAACCGATCGTGCGGGCCGTGGACGGCGTCTCGCTCACCCTGTTCCGCGGCGAAACGCTGGGCCTCGTCGGCGAGACCGGCAGCGGCAAGAGCACGCTCGGCCGGCTCGTGCTGCGGCTGTTGGAGCCGACCGCCGGGCGCATCGCCTTCGACGGCCGGGACATCACGCATCTGGGCCGCCGCGAACTCCGCTCGCTGCGGCGACGGATGCAGATGGTCTTTCAAGACCCCTACGGCTCGCTCGATCCGCGGATGCGCGTCGGCGCGATCATCGCCGAGCCGATGCACGTCCACGGCATGGAGGGCCGCCGCATTCCGGCGCGGGTGCGGGAGATCATGCAGCTCGTCGGGCTGCGCGAGACCATGATCGACCGCTACCCGCACGAGTTCTCGGGCGGCCAGCGGCAACGCATCGGCATCGCCCGGGCGATGGCGCTCGATCCGGACCTGCTCGTCTTGGACGAGCCGGTCTCGGCGCTGGATGTGTCCATCCAGGCGCAGATCCTGAACCTGTTGCGCAAGATCCAGCAGCAGACCGGCGTCACCTATTTGTTCATCGCCCACGACCTGTCGGTGGTGCGCCACATCAGCGACCGCGTGGGCGTGATGTATCTCGGCCGGATCGTCGAGCTGGCGCCCCGCGACGACCTCTATCGCCGGCCCCGCCACCCCTATACCCGCGCGCTGCTCTCGGCCGTGCCGGTGCCCGACCCGGCGGTGGAGAAGACGCGCCGGCGCATCCCGCTCCACGGCGAGATCGGCTCGGCGACGGCCGTGCCGTCCGGCTGCCGGTTCCATCCCCGCTGCTTTCGCGCCCGGCTGGTGGCCGAGCGGGGCGATGTGGCGACCACCGCCGTGGGCGAGGCCGTTGTCCCCCGCATCTGCGCCGAGGACGAGCCGCGGCTCGGCCGGGACGCGCACGCCGTCGCCTGTCACTTTCCGCTGTCCGCCGCCGACGGCGACGCCACCCAGGGAACCCCCGCATGACCGAGACCCGCGAGACCAATTATCGGGGCGTGTTCGACACGGCCATTGGCTTCGGCCAAAAGCCGGCCGTGATCGTCATCGACTTCACCAACGCCTACACGACCGAGGGTTCGCCCTTCTTCGCCGAGGGGGTGGTCCGGGCGGTGGATGCCACGGTCGATCTGTTGGCCGTGGCCCGCAAGACGGGCGTGCCGATCATCTACACCAAGGTGGTCTACCACCCGAGCGGCGTGGACGGGGGGCTGTTCGTCAAGAAGGTGCCGGCGCTGCGCAAGCTCGTGCCCGGCGAGCCGATGGCCGAGATCGACCCCAAGGTGGCACCGACCGAGGCCGACCTCGTCATCGTCAAGCAGTATCCGAGCGCGTTCTTCGCCACGCCCTTGACCTCGACCCTGGTCGGCCTCGGCGTGGACACGCTGGTGCTGACCGGCTGTTCGACCAGCGGGTGCGTGCGGGCGACCGCCATCGACGCCATCCAGAACGGCTTTCGCGTGATCGTCCCGCGCGAGTGCGTCGGCGACCGGCACGCAGGGCCCCACGACGCCAATCTGTTCGACATCAACGCCAAGTACGGTGACGTGGTCGGCCGCGACGAGGTGATCGCCGAGTTCCGCGCCCGCGCCAACTGACCTCGAGGGGAGGAGAGCATGGACGGAGAGGTCCGCGAGGACGTCGTATCGGTCTACTGGCAGCCGGGCTGCACCAGCTGCCTGCGGACCAAGGAGTTCCTCACCAAGCACGGGGTCGCGTTCCGCTCGTGCAACGTGCTGGAGCACCCGACCGCCATGGACGAACTGGCGCGCTTCGGCCTGCGCCAGGTGCCCATCGTCATCCGCGGCGAGCGGTGGGTCGACGGCCAGGTGCTGCGCGACATCGCCGAACTGGTGGGGATCCGCTACGCCGATCTCGGCCTCCTGCCGGTGGACGACCTGCGCGTGCGGCTCGACCGCATCCTCGAGGCCAATGTCCGCCATCTGGGCCAACTGCCGGCCGACGCCCTGCAGGAGCAACTGCCCAACCGGCCGCGCAGCTACGCCGACCTCGTCTACCACATCGCCAACATTGCCGATGCGTTCCTCGAACACGAGGACGGCCTGCCGCTGACCTTCGATTCCTACAACCGCACGCCGCCCGAGGCGATGCAGACCCACGCGGCACTCGCCGCCTATGGCCGTGACGTGCGGGCACGCGTGGCCGCGTGGTTCGACGGGCCGGGGCAGGGGGCGGACTGGCAGAAGGCGGCCGACGTCTACTACGCGCGGCAGACCCTGCACGAGTTCCTGGAGCGGACCACGTGGCACGCGGGCCAGCATCTGCGCCAGCTGGTCTGGGTGCTGGAGACCAAGGGCATCGTCCCGCAGGAGCCCGTGGGCCGGGAGACGTTCGACGGCCTGCCGATGCCCGAGCAGGTCTGGGAGCCGGTCTGACGGTTGGAGCGCCGGCCCGGCGGCAGGGCCCGCCTCAGTCGTCGCGGCGGGCGCGGGCGAGCGTGCGCTGCGCCCGGTAGACGATCGGGTAGTCGACGAACCGGCCGTCGACCCGGATCGCCGCCGAGCCCTCGGCTTCCGCGGCCTCGAACGCGGCGACCACCTTGGTCGCGTAGGCGATCTCCTCGTCGCTCGGCGTGAAGACCCGGTGCACGGGTTCCAGCTGGTCCGGGTGGATGCAGAGCTTGCCGCGAAAACCGAGGCCCGCGGCGCGGCGGGCGGACGCTTCGAGGCCGTCCGTGTCCTGCAGGTCGACCCAGACCGTATCGACCGGCGGCTCGAGGCCGGCCGCGCGGGAGACCGCGACCAGATGGGCGCGCGCCGGCGTCAGTTCCGTCTCGTCGCGCGACCACGTCATGTCGAGATCGAAGGTGAAGTCGGCGGCGCCGAAGCACAGCCGGCGGACCCGCCCGCCGGCCGCGCGGGCGATCGGCTCGGCGGCGACCAGCCCCGCCGCACTCTCGATGATCGGCATCAGTTCGATCGAGCCCGGCGCCAACCCGTGGCGCCGTTCGAGTTGGCCCATCGCCCAGTCGATGGTCTGCACGTCGGCCGCAGCCTCGGCCTTCGGCAGCACGATACCGTCGAGGTTGGGGCCGATCGCGGCTTCGAGGTCCTCCAGGCCGTGCACGGTGTCGCGCGCGTTGATCCGCACGAAGGCGCGGGTCCGCCGCGGCTCCTGCAGACTCGCCCGGAGCGAGGCGCGGGCGGCGGCCTTCTCGGTCTCGGCCACGGCATCCTCGAGGTCGAGGATCGCCGCGTCGGCGGCCGAGGCGAGCGCCTTGGCGACGCGTCGCGGGTGGTTGGCGGGGGTGAACAGGAACGAGCGATGGGTCATGGCGGGCATCCGGGTTGGGGTCGCGAGGGGTCAAGAGCGATCGATACGCGCGCGCTCGACCAGGGCAAGATAGCGGCGGCGGCGTTCGTCGGCAGTCTGCGCGGCCTCCGCCTCGCGCCGTGCGGCGAGGACGCGGCCCACCCGATCGACGTCGTCCGCGGGCACGACGACGAGCCCGTCCGCATCCCCGACC
>JBMCMJ010000065.1:0-11555 GCA_048615135.1 Pseudomonadota bacterium | reverse complement strand
CCAATGCGGTCGTCGGCGAGCGCAGCGGAGGCTCCGTGGCGGCGCAGTCGCTGCGCGTCTCGGTCGATCTGCTCGAGGACCTGATGACGCTCGTGAGCGAACTCGTGCTCACCCGCAACCAGCTCCTGCAGATGGTCCGCGGCGACGGCGAAAGCCGGTTCAAGGCGCCGCTGCAGCGGCTCAGCCACATCACCTCCGAGCTGCAGGAAGGCGTCATGAAGACGCGGATGCAGCCCATCGGCAATGCGTGGTCCAAGCTGCCGCGCCTGATCCGCGACCTCGGCATCGACCTCGGCAAGAGGATCGAGCTGAAGATGATCGGCGCCGACACCGAGCTCGACCGGCAGGTGCTCGACCTGATCAAGGACCCGCTGACGCACATGGTGCGCAACTCGGCCGACCACGGCATCGAGACGGTGCAGGAGCGCCGGGCGGCGGGCAAGAGCGACCACGGCACCATCACCCTCGAGGCCTACCACGAGGGCGGGCAGATCATCATCCAGATCGGCGACGACGGCAAAGGCCTCGACGTGCAGCGCATCGCGCAGAAGGCCGTCGAGCAGGGCCTCGCCGATGCGGCCGAGCTGGACTCGATGCCGCCGCAGCAGATCATGCAGTTCATCTTCAAGGCGGGCTTCTCGACGGCCACGACCGTCACCAGCGTCTCCGGGCGCGGCGTCGGCATGGACGTGGTGCGCACCAACATCGAGAAGATCGGCGGCCACGTCGATCTGTCCTCGGAGAAGGGCAGGGGCACCAGGCTCACCATCAAGATCCCGCTGACGCTCGCCATCGTCGCGGCGCTGATCGTCGAGGCCGGCGGCGAGCGCTTCGCCATCCCGCAGATCGGCGTGGTCGAGCTGGTCCGCGCCGGCAAGCAGTCGGAACACAAGATCGAGATCATCGACGACGCCCCGATCCTGCGTCTGCGGGACCGCCTCCTGCCGCTGGTCCGGCTCACCAGTCTCCTGGGCCTCGAGAGCAAGGGCGACCTCGACACCTTCGATCAGGCCTACGTGGTCGTCTCGCAGGTCGGCAACAACCGCGTCGGCCTCGTCGTCGACCGGGTGTTCGACACCGAGGAGATCGTGGTCAAGCCGGTCTCGCCGATCCTGCGCGGGGTGGGCTGCTTCTCCGGCAACACCATCCTGGGCGACGGGTCGGTCGTCATGATCCTCGACCTCAACAGCCTCACCGGCAGCCTCGCCTCCTCCGCCGCCGCCGAAGCGGACACGGTGGTCGAGAGCCGGCACAAGGCCGGCCAGGAGAGCACCTCGCTCCTCATCTTCAAGGCGAGCGACCGCACCCCGCGGGCGGTGCCGCTCGGCCTCGTCACCCGGCTGGAGGAGATCGATCTCGGCGAACTGGAGCAGTCCTGCGGCCGTGCGGTCATGCAGTACCGCGGCCAGCTGATGCCGCTCACCGACATCCACGGCAGCACGGTGCTGCACGGCGAGGGCAAGCGGCCGGCGCTGGTGTTCACCGACAACGCCCACAACATGGGCCTCGTGGTCGACGAGATCGTCGACATCGCCAACGACGTGATCGACGTGAAGGTCGCCTCCAACGCCAACGGCACCATCGGTTCCGCCGTCATCGCCGGCCGGTCGACCGACATCATCGACGTCGCGCATTTCGTGCAAAGTGTGTTCGGCGGCTGGTTCGCCGAGCGGGAGAGCGAACCCTTCCGCGAACAGGAAGGCCCGCGCACCCGGCGCGTGCTGATCGTCGACGACTCGAGCTTCTTCCGCAATCTGCTCGGCCCGATCCTGACCGCCAACGGCTACGAGGTCGTCAAGGTCGACCGTGCCGCCAAGGCGCTGGAACTGCGCGACCGCGGCGAGCTGTTCGATGCCGTCATCAGCGACATCGAGATGCCCGAGATGGACGGCTTCACCTTCGCCAAGACGCTGCGTGCGGGCGGGGCCTGGGCCGAACTGCCGGTGATCGCGCTCAGCTCGCACACCACCGACCAGGATCTGCAGCGCGGCCGTGACGCCGGGTTCACCGACTATGTCGGCAAGCTCGACCGCGAGGCGCTGCTCGCCGCCATCAGCCACTCCCTCGAGCTTCAGGAGGCCCTCGCATGAGCGCCGTCGTGATGGAACGCGACGCCCGCACCGTCGACAACGAGCTGGTCTCGGTCTGGTTGGGCAAGCAGTTGGTCGGCCTGCCGGTCGCCCAGGTCCAGGACATCCTGGGTCCGCAGCAGATCACCCACGTGCCGCGTGCGGCCCGGGAGATCGCGGGCGTGCTCAACCTGCGCGGCCGGATCGTCACCGCGATCGACCTGCGCACCCGCCTCGGCATGACGCGGCGTGACGCCTCGATCGCCGGGATGAGCGTCGTGGTCGAGCACAAGGGCGAACTCTACAGCCTCCTGATCGACAAGGTCGGCGAGGTCCTGCAGGCGCCGCTCGACCGCTACGAGCACGACACGAGTGCGCTCAGCGCCGACTGGCGGGAGGTCGCCTCCGGCGTGTTCCGCCTCGAGGCACAACTGCTGGTCGTCCTCGACGTGGGTCGGGTGCTGCAGATCAGCGGGATCACCCCAGCGGGGCAGGCGGATCGATGACCATTTGCTTGATCGTGGACGATTCGCCGACCGTAAGGCGGGTCGTGCGGCAGATCGTCGAAGCGCTCGGCTACACCACCGAGGAGGCGGACGACGGCAAAAAGGCGCTGGCGGCGTGCAAACGCCATCTGCCGGACGTCATCATGCTCGACTGGAACATGCCGGAGATGGACGGCCTCGCCTTTCTGCGGGCGTTGCGCAAGCTGCCCGGCGGCGACAAGCCGGTCGTGATCTTCTGTACCACCATCAACGACCTGCCGCACATCGAGGAGGCGCTGGATGCCGGCGCCAACGAATACATCATGAAGCCGTTCGACGAGGAAATCCTCAAGTACAAGCTGGCGCAAACCGGCGTTCTCTAGCCTCTCGGGACAAAGTCGATGCTGGCTTCACGACCTGCCGCGCCGGCGCGGGCGCCGACGATCGGTGCCCTCGAACGCGACCCCATCCGCGTGTTCGTCGTCGACGACAGCAGCGTGGTGCGCAGCTTCGTCACCCGGCTCTTGGAGGCCGAACCCGACATCGAGGTCGTGGGCACCGCCGGCGACGGCGAGACCGCGGTGCGCAAACTGAAGGACACGGCCGTCCACGTCGTGATCCTCGATGTCGAGATGCCGGTGCTCGACGGCCTCGCGGCCCTGCCGCAGATCCTCGCTTCGGGTCGCACGGCACCCAAGGTCGTGATGGCCTCCACCCTGACGCATCGGGGCGCCGCCATCAGCATGCAGGCGCTGGTCAAGGGTGCTTCGGACTACGTTCCCAAGCCGACCAGCATGGGCTCGGACGGTGCGGCCACCTTCGGCCGCGATCTGTTGCAGAAAATCCGGGCCTGGGGGAGCCTCGCTGTGCGCGAGCGCCGGCCCGCGCCGTCGCTCACCGCGCGCACCGAAGTGGCACCGCTCTTCCGTCCGGTGACGTCCGCGGCACCCGCGACCTCGACACCGCCGGCCTTGCGGCCGCGCGCCGCTGTCGCGCCGCTGCGTGCGCTCGCCCCCGAAGCCCTCGCGATCGGCTGCTCGACGGGCGGTCCGCAGGCGCTGCTCAAGCTGTTCACGGCCCTGCGCGGGCGGCCGCTCGGGCCGATCTTCGTCACCCAGCACATGCCGCCCACCTTCACCGCCATGTTCGCGGAGCAACTCGCCCGCGCCAGCGGCCGGGTCTGTCACGAGGTGGTCGACGACGAACCGGCGGTGCCCGGCGTCATCCATCTCGCCCCCGGCGACTGGCACATGGTCGTCGAGCAGCGCCGTGGCACGGTGCGCGTGCGGCGCACGCAGAGCGCGCCCGAAAACTACTGCCGGCCCTCGGTCGATCCGATGTTCCGCAGCCTGGCCGCCATCTACAAGGACCGGCTGCTCGCCCTGATCCTCACGGGCATGGGCCACGACGGGCTCGACGGCTCGCGGGTGGTGACGCAGCGGGGCGGCCTCGTGCTGGCCCAGGACGAGGCCTCCAGCGTGGTCTGGGGCATGCCGGGTGCCGTCAGCCAAGCCGGGCTCGCCAGCGAGCAGCTGCCGATCGAGCAGCTTGCCGAGCGCGTCACCCAGCTGTTCGGGAGCGTCGCATGACCACCGATGACTTCCGCTTCGTGGCGGACCTGCTCCGCCAGCGCTCGGGCCTCGCCCTCGGTCCGGACAAGAGCTACCTGGTCGACAGCCGGCTCGGGCCGATTGCCCGCCGCCACGACCTGGTCGACATCGGAGGGCTCGTGAAGCGCCTGCGCGAGCGGCCGGACGGGCCGCTCGTGGACGAGGTGGTCGACGCGATGACCACCAACGAGAGCTTCTTCTTCCGCGACGGCCGGCCGTTCGAGCAGTTCGCCCAGGTGATGCTGCCCGCACTCCTGCAGGCCCGGCGCAACGCCAAGCGGATCGCCATCTGGTGCGCCGCCGCGGCGACCGGCCAGGAGCCTTATTCGCTCGCCATGTGCCTCGAGGACCGGGCTCGCGACCTGCAAGGCTGGCAGGTGCAGATCCTCGCCACGGACATCTCGCGCACGGCCCTCGGCCGCGCCCGGGAGGGCCGCTACACGCAGTTCGAGGTGCAGCGCGGCCTCCCGGTCAAGCGGCTGCTGCAGAGCTTCGACCAGCACGGCGACCAATGGGTGATCAAGCCGCACCTCAAGCGGTGGATCCGTTTCCAGCAGATGAACCTGTTGGACCTGCGGCCGAATTTCGCCAGCTTCGACATCATCTTCTGCCGCAACGTGCTGATCTATTTCGACGTGGCGACCAAGCGGCGGCTGTTGGAGCTGATGGCCGGGCTGCTGCCGCCCGACGGCTATTTCCTGCTCGGCGGCACCGAGACCATGCTCGGCCTGTCGCAGCGCTTCGAGGCACTGCCCGAGCACCGCGGCGTCCATCGGCCGGCGGTCGCAGCCGTCCCGCGCCCGGCGAGCGCGGTTCCCGCCGTCGCGGCCTCCGCCTGACGGGGTGCCCCGCCACGGCTTGCCTTGGCTTCGGGCGAGACGCCCGGCTATAAGGCAGCGTTCCGTCTCGGGGGATCTCCGTCTTGAGCCTGCGCCTCGGCGTCAACATCGACCACGTCGCGACCCTGCGCAACGCGCGCGGCGGCGCGCATCCCGATCCCGTGCGCGCGGCCCGGCTGGTGGCCGAGGCCGGCGGCGACGGCATCACCCTGCACCTGCGCGAGGATCGCCGGCACATCGTCGATGCCGATCTGGCGGCTCTCGCCGCCGACCCGCCCCGGCCGCTCAACCTGGAGATGGCGCTGACCGACGAGATGGTCGCCATCGCGCTCGCCCACCGGCCGCACGCGGTCTGCATCGTGCCGGAAAAGCGCGAGGAGCGGACGACCGAGAGCGGGCTCGACGTGGTGGCGCTGGGCGACCGGCTGGCGCCGCAGGTGGCGCGGCTGCGGGACGTCGGCATCCGCGTGTCGCTGTTCGTCGACGCCGACGACCGCCAGCTGGCGGCGGCCGCCGCCGCCGGGGCGGCGGTGGTGGAACTGCACACCGGCACCTATGCCGAGCACGCCCCCGGCAGCGACGCCTTCGCCCACGAACTGGCCCGGCTCCGGGCGGGTGCCGTGCTGGCGCACGGCCTCGGCCTCGAGGTCCATGCCGGCCACGGCCTCACCTACGACAATGTCGGTCCGGTCGCGGCCATCCCCGAGGTCGTGGAGCTGAACATCGGCCACTTCCTGATCGGCGAGGCGGTGTTCGCGGGCTTCGTTCCCGCCGTTCGGCGAATGCGTGAGTTGATGGACCGGGCGCGCGGATGATCATCGGCACCGGCGTGGACCTGATCGACACACGGCGCATCGAGCGGACGCTCGAGCGGTTCGGCGAGCGGTTCACGGGTCGCTGCTTCACCGCGATCGAACGGGCCAAGGCCGACCGGCGGCTGAAGCGCGCCGACACCTACGCCAAGCGCTTCGCCGCCAAGGAGGCCTGTTCGAAGGCGCTCGGCACGGGCTATTCCCAGGGCGTGTTCATGCGCGACATCGGCGTGGTCAACCTGCCGGGCGGCAAGCCGACGCTGCACCTCACCGGCGGGGCGCTGCGCCGCCTGCAGCACCTCACCCCACCCGGCATGCAGGCCGAGCTGCATCTCACCATCACCGACGAACCGCCGCTCGCCCAGGCGATCGTCCTCATCACCGCACGGCCCGCCTGACATGAGCATCAAGAGCTTCGTCGAGACCTTCCGCACCCTGATCTACGCGGTGCTGATCGCACTCGTCGTGCGCACGTTCTTCTTCGAACCGTTCAACATCCCGTCCGGCTCGATGAAGCCGACGCTGCTGGTCGGTGATTATCTCTTCACCTCCAAATACAGCTACGGCTACAGCCGGCACTCGTTCCCGTTCAGCTTCCCGCCCTTCGAGGGGCGGATCTGGGAGGCGTTGCCGGAGCGGGGCGACGTCGCCGTGTTCAAGCTGCCGGCCGACGACCGCACCGACTACATCAAGCGCATCGTCGGCCTGCCCGGCGACCGGTTGCAGATGCGCGACGGCGTGCTGCACGTGAACGACGAGCCGGTCGCCCAGACGCTGCTCGATCCGTTCGTCGACGAGGACCTGCAGGGCCGCGAGATCGCGCGGTTCCTGGAGACCCTGCCCGGCGGGCGGACCTACGAGGTGCTGGACATGCTGCAGCCGGGGCCGCTCGACAGCACGCGGGTGTTCGAGGTGCCCGAGGGGCACCTGTTCGCCATGGGCGACAACCGCGACAATTCGCAGGACAGCCGGTCCGCCTTCGTCGGTTTCGTCCCCGTCGAAAACCTGGTGGGTCGCGCCGAGTTCATCTTCTTCTCGACCGACGGCTCGGCGCGTCTCTGGGAAATCTGGAAGTGGCCGTTCGCCATCCGCTACGGTCGTCTGTTCCAGGGTATCGACTGACCCGTTCCGCCCCGAAGGAGGGCGCATGCTGAAGGCACCACCGTTGGAAGGGCTGCAGGAGCGGCTCGGCTACCGGTTCCGCGACGGCTCGCTCCTGCGCCGCGCCCTGGTCCACCGCAGCGCCGGCGAGCGCAGCGTCGGCGACAACGAGCGCCTGGAGTTCCTGGGCGACCGGGTGCTCGGCCTCGCCGTGGCCGACCTGCTCTGCCGCCGCTTCGCGGCCGAACCCGAAGGCGGGCTCAGCAAGCGGCACGCGGCGCTGGTCCGCAAGGAGACCCTCGCCGAGGTCGCCCACACTTGGAGCATCGCCGAGCACATGGTCATGGCGCCGGGCGAGGTCGCGGCCGGCGGCCGCACCAATCCGGCACTGCTGGCCGATGCGGTCGAGGCGATCCTGGGCGCGGTGTTCCTCGACGGCGGCTTCGACGCGGCCCGCCGGCTGGTCGAGCGCGACTGGGACCCCCGGTTGAGCCGGCTCACCGAGGCGCCGCGCGATCCCAAGACGGCGCTGCAGGAATGGAGCCAGGCGCAGGGCCTGGGCCTGCCGGTCTACACCGAGATCGAGCGCTCGGGCCCGCCGCATGCGCCCTCGTTCGTGGTCGCGGTCAAGGTCGGCCCCCACCCGCCGCTCCGGGCCGAGGCGGGCTCCAAGCGCCAGGCCGAGCAGAAGGCGGCGGCAGCCTTGCTCGCCCGGCTCGAAGGAAAAACGTCGTGAGCGAGACGCCCGAAGCGACCCGCTGCGGCTTCGTCGCCATCCTGGGTGCTCCCAATGTCGGCAAGTCGACCCTGCTCAACCAGCTGATCGGCACCAAGGTGTCGATCGTCTCGCCCAAGGTGCAGACCACCCGCAGACGCGTGCTCGGGATCACCATCAAGGACCGCACCCAACTCGTCTTCGTCGACACCCCCGGCATCTTCGATCCGCAAAAGCGCCTGGATCGGGCGATGGTGGATGCAGCACTCCGCGGCGGCGAGGAGAGCGACGTCGTGCTGGTCGTCATCGACGCCAAGCGCGGCTTCGACCGCCGCACCTCGCTCGTGTTCGACCGCCTGAAGGACGCCCGCCGGCGCCGGATGCTGGTGGTCAACAAGATCGACCTCGTCCGCCCGCCGCAACTCCTGCCGCTGGTCGCCGAAGCCAATGCGCGGCTCGCCTTCGAGCGGACCTTCCTCGTCTCCGCGGCCAAGGGCGACGGCTGCGCCGACATCCTGGCTGTCCTGCCCGACCTCATGCCCGAAGGCCCCTGGCTCTTCCCCGAGGACCAGCTCTCCGACCTCTCCGAGCGGGTGCTCGCCGCCGAGATCACCCGCGAGCACCTGTTCCGCCAACTCCACGAGGAACTGCCCTACAGCCTCACCGTCGAGACCGAGGGCTACACCACGGCCCCCGACGGCCAGTCGGTGCGCATCGACCAGACCATCTACGTCCGCCGCGGCAGCCAGAAGGCGATCGTGCTCGGCGAGGGCGGCCAGCAGATCAAGCGGGTCGGCGAGGCGGCCCGGCTGGAGCTCGAGCAGCTCTTGGGCCTGCGCGTCCACCTCTTTTTGTTCGTCAAGGTCCGGGAGGGCTGGGTGGACGACCCCGAGCGCTACCGCGAGATGGGCCTGGACTATCCGGGGGACGGGTGACGATCGCCTGGGACGACGAGGGGATCGTCCTCGCCGCCCGGCCCCACGGCGAGACCGGCCTCGTCGTCTCCGCCTTCACCTTCGAGCACGGCCGCCACGCCGGCTGGATCGCGGGTGCCGCCTCCAGCCGCAACCGCCCCCTCTACCAGCCGGGCAACCGCCTGCAACTGAACTGGCAGGCCCGGCTCGAGGCCGACCTCGGCCGGTTCACCGCCGAGCCCCTGGACGCCTTCGCCGCCCGCGTACTCGACCGCCCCGACCGCCTCGCCGCCACCGCCGCCGCCACGGCGCTGCTCGAGACGGCGCTGGCCGAACGCGAGCCGCACCCCACCCTTTACGCGGCGCTGCTGCGCCTCATGGAAACCCTGGCCGACCAAGGCCCCTGGGCCGGCTTCTACCTCCGCTTCGAGGTGCTGCTTCTCGCCGAGACCGGCTTCGCCCTCGACCTCGAACGCTGCGCCGTCACCGGCCGCACCGACGGGCTCGCCTTCGTCTCGCCGCGCACCGGCCGCGCCGTGGCCGCAGGGGCCGCCCCCGACTACGAGGCGCGCCTGCTGCCCTTGCCCGCCTGCCTCGTCGACGGTACCGAGCCCGAGCGCGCCGATGTCGCCCGGGGCCTCGCGCTGACCGGGCACTTTCTCGAGCGCCACCTCTACCACCCGATCGACCGGGCTCTGCCGCCGGCCCGCCAGCGGCTCGCCCATCTCAACCAGGAGACGCCCGAGCTTGGCCAATCAGCCGGATAGAGACGAGCAGCCGGGCGAGATCCGCCCGGTCGACCTGAGGGACGCGCTCAGCCAGCGCTACCTCGCCTACGCGCTCTCCACCATCACCTCGCGCTCGCTGCCCGACGTCCGCGACGGTCTCAAGCCCGTCCAGCGCCGCCTGCTCTACGCCATGCGCGAACTGCGCCTGGATTCCGCAGGCGCCTACAAGAAGTGCGCGCGCATCGTCGGCGACGTGATCGGCAAGTTCCACCCGCACGGCGACGTCGCCGTCTACGACGCCCTGGTTCGCCTCGCCCAGGACTTCACCCAGCGCTACCCGCTGGTCGACGGCCAGGGCAATTTCGGCAATGTCGACGGCGATAACGCTGCCGCCATGCGCTACACCGAAAGCCGCCTCACCGACGTCGCCATGGCGCTGCTCGACCAGCTCGACGAGGACACGGTCGACTTCCGCCCCACCTACGACGGCAGCGAGGAAGAGCCCGTCGTCCTGCCGGCCGCTTTCCCCAACCTGCTCGCCAACGGCGCCTCCGGCATCGCCGTCGGCATGGCCACCTCCATCCCGCCCCACCACGTGGGCGAACTGGCCGAAGCCCTGCTCGTCCTGCTGGCCGACCCCACGGCCACGGACGAGGCCGTGCTTGCCCGCATCCAGGGCCCGGACCTGCCCACCGGCGGCCTGATCGTCGAGGAACGCGACGCGATCCTGCAGGCCTACCGCACCGGCAAGGGCGCGTTTCGCCTCCGCGCTCGCTGGACCAAGGAGGACCAGGGCTACGGCCAGTACCAGATCGTCGTCGACCAGGTGCCCTACCAGGTCCCCAAGTCGCGCCTCGTCGAGCGCATCGCCGAACTGCTCGCCGCCAAGAAGCTCACCCTCCTCGGCGACGTGCGCGACGAGAGTGCCGAGGACGTCCGCCTCGTCCTCGTCCCCCGCTCGCGCACCGTGCCGGCCGAACTGCTCATGGAGCAGCTCTTCCGCCTGACCGAACTCGAGACGCGCGTCCCGCTCAACCTCAACGTCCTCGATGCCCACGGCGTGCCGCGGGTCATGGCGCTGAAGGAAGCCCTCGAGGCGTTCCTCGCCCACCGCATGGAGGTCCTCCTCCGCCGCTCGCGCTACCGCCTAGCCAAGATCGACGACCGCCTCGAAGTCCTCGAAGGCTACCTCAAGGCCTTCCTCGACATCGACCGCGTGATCGCCATCATCCGCGAGAACGACCACCCCAAGCCCGTCCTGATGGAGGCGTTCGACCTCACCGAGCGCCAGGCCGAGGCCATCCTCAACCTGCGCCTGCGCCAGCTCCGCAAGCTGGAAGAGATGGCCTTGAAGGAAGAGCGCGACGCGCTCCTCGCCGAGGAGGCCGAACTCCAGGCACTCATCGCCGACGAGGGCCTGCGCCGCCAGAAGCTCGCCGAACAGGTGCAGGAGATCCGCACCCGCTTCGGCACCGACCCTCGCCGCACGAAGGTCACAGGTGCCCCCGCCCCGGTCGACCTCGACGTCGAGGACCACGTCGAGCGCCAGCCCGTCACCGTCATCTGCTCGGAGCAGGGCTGGCTGCGCGCCGTCAAGGGCAGCGTCACCAACCCCGACGAACTTCGCTACAAGGAGGGCGACGGCCCCCGCTTCCTCCTGCCCGGCCAGTCCACCGACAAACTGCTGGTGCTCCGGAGCGACGGCCGCTGCCACCTCGTGCCCATCGACAGGCTCCCCGGCGGCCGCAGCCAGGGCGAGCCGCTCGGCCTTTACGTCGACCTCGAGCCCGACACCAAGATCGTCGACGTCCGCATCCACCGCCCCGACGGCAAACTGATCCTCGCCACCAAGGCCGGCTACGGCTTCGCCGCCAAGGAGAAGGACATCGCGGCGCAAACCCGCGCCGGCAAACAGGTCGTCAACCTCGGCGGCAAGGACACGCTGATCAAAGCCGCCCCCCTCACCGGCCCGCACATCGCCGTCCTCGGCACCAATCGCAAACTCCTGATCTTCGACGCCACGGAACTGCCCGAAATGTCCCGCGGCAAGGGCGTCATCCTCCAGCGCTACAAGGACGGCACCCTCGACGACATCAAGAGCCTCGACGCCGCCCAAGGCATCGGCTGGCCCCAAGGCACCCGCCGCCGCGCCGAACGCGACCTCACCCCCTGGCGCGCCAAACGCGCCACCACCGGCCGCACCGCCCCCCAAGGCTTCCCCAAGGAAACCGGCCTCCGCGACCTCGGCCCCGCCGACCTCCCGGAAGCGGAAGGGAAGTAGG
>JBMCMJ010000064.1:0-11570 GCA_048615135.1 Pseudomonadota bacterium | reverse complement strand
GACGTGCAGTTCCACGTCATCATGTTCTCCGCCGACAAGCCGGGCGAGAGGCTGCACCCCTTCTCCGGCTACACCGTCTCGGTCTGCCAACTGCGCCCTGAAAGCCGCGGGCATCTCGCGCTGCAGAGCCCCGATCCGAGCGTGCCCCCCGCCATCCACCCCAACTATCTCGCCACCGAGGGCGACCGGCGGACGATGCGTGACGGCGTGCGGCTCGCCCGGCGGATCGCGTCGCGGCAGCCGCTGGCGGGGCTGCATCGGCGCGAGGTGCTGCCGGGGCCGGGCTGTGCCACCGACGAGGACGTGATGGGCTTCATCCGCCGCACGGGCGGTACCATCTTTCATCCGACCAGTACCTGCCGCATGGGTCGGGGGGACGATCCGGATGTGGTGTGCGACCCGCGCCTGCGGGTGCGTGGGCTCGAGGGGCTGCGGGTGGCCGATGCCTCGATCATGCCGGCCGTGGTGTCGGGCAATACCAACGCCCCCTGCATCATGATCGGCGAGAAGGCGTCGGACATGATCCTGGAGGATGCCCGGGCGGCGGCCTGACCCCCTCGCGGTCGGGTCCGGTTTTCTTTCGAAATGGTCATCGAACGGCGGGAACCTCGGGGCCGCACGTGCGTTAGGCTGGTGCATCGTGCGCTTCGAGGAGTTGTTCGACGATGGAGAGCCCAGGGGGCGAACCGGCGGCGAAGTTGGTCGTCCGTGATCTGACGAAGGTGTTCGGCGCCGATCCGGGGGCGGCGCTGCGTCTTTTGGACGAAGGCGCCGACAAGGACCGGATCCACCGCGAGACCGGCCAGACGGTCGGGGTCGACCGGGCGAGCTTCGCCATCCGCGAGGGCGAGGTGTTCGTCGTGATGGGGCTGTCAGGCTCCGGCAAGTCGACGCTGGTGCGGCTCTTGAACCGGTTGGTCGAGCCGTCCCGCGGCCAGGTGCTGGTCGACGGCGAGGACATCGCGGCGATGAGCCCTCGGGCGTTGTTGGAACTGCGTCGCCGCGACATGAGCATGGTCTTTCAGTCCTTCGCGCTCATGCCGCATCTGCGCGTCATCGACAACGTCGCCTTCGGCCTCGAACTGGCCGGCGTGGCGCCCGGTCCGCGCCGTGAGCGGGCGATCGAGGCGCTCGCCCAGGTCGGGCTCGAGGCCTACGCCGCCAGTTTCCCGGACCAACTCTCGGGCGGCATGCAGCAGCGGGTCGGGCTCGCCCGGGCGCTCGCCAACGATCCGACCGTGATGCTGATGGACGAGGCCTTCTCGGCGCTCGACCCCTTGATCCGTGGCGAGATGCAGGAGGAACTGCTGAAGCTGCAGGCCGAACACCGGCGCACCATCGTGTTCATCAGCCACGATCTCGACGAGGCGATGCGGATCGGCGACCGGATCGCCATCATGGAGGGTGGTCGCGTCGTCCAGGTGGGGACACCCGACGAAATCCTGGCCAATCCGGCGGACGACTACGTCCGCAGCTTTTTCTCCGGGGTCGACATCTCCAAGGTCTTGACCGCCGGCGACGTGGCGCGACGGCTGCAGGTGACCTTGATCCGCCGGGCCGGTGGCGGCACCGAAGCCGCCGTCGAGCGGCTGCGTCGCCATGATCGGGATTTCGCCGTCGTGGTCGACGAGGGCCAGCGTTACGCGGGCGTGTTGACGGTCGACTCGCTGGAGGCCGCCCACCGGCGCCATGCCGGCCTGGACGCGGCGCTGCTCGCGGAAGTCGAGCCGCTCCGCGCCGACCAGCCCCTCAACGACGTGCTTCTGGCCGTCGCCCGCGCGCCCACGCCCGTCCCCGTCGTCGACGAGCGGGGCCGCTATGTCGGCGCCATCAGCCGCGCGCTCCTTCTGGAAGCGCTGGACCGCAGCGAGATCGAAGGAGAGGCCGCTTGACGTTTCGTGATCTTCTGGACCCGTTCGACTGGTTGTTCGTGCCGTTCGACGACTGGGTCGACATGGCGCTCGCCTGGGTGGTCGGCGAGTTCCGCGAGGTGTTCCGCGCGATCCGCTGGCCGGTCGATCAGGTTCTGGCCTCGCTCGAAGCCCTCGTGCTGGCCCCGCCGCCGCTCGTCATGATCGCGCTCTTGGCCCTGGTCGCCTGGCAGATCGCGGGCCGCCGGCTGGCCCTCTTCACGGCCGTCGCCCTGTTCACCATCGGTTTGATCGGGGCGTGGTACGAGGCGATGATTACCCTCGCCATCGTGTTGACGGCGGTCACCTTCTGCATCGTGATCGGCCTGCCGACCGGCATCGCCATGGCCCGCAGCGACGGTTTGCGCCGCTTCCTGCGCCCGGCCCTCGATACGATGCAGACGACCCCGGCCTTCGTCTACCTCGTGCCGATCGTCATGCTGTTCGGCATCGGCAACGTTCCGGGCGTGGTCGTCACCATCATCTTCGCCCTGCCGCCGCTGATCCGGCTCACCGATCTCGGGATCCGTCAGGTGCCGCGGGATCTGATCGAGGCGGCCACCGCCTTTGGTGCCTCGAAGCGCCAGCTCCTCTACAAGGTGCAGTTGCCGCTCGCCCAGCGGACGATCATGGCCGGCATCAACCAGACGCTGATGCTCTCGCTGTCGATGGTCGTCATCGCCTCGATGATTTCCGTGGGTGGCCTCGGCCAGATGGTGCTGCGCGGCATCGGCCGGCTCGACATGGGGCTCGCCGCCGTGGGTGGGCTCGGCATCGTCCTTTTGGCCATCGTCCTCGACCGGCTCACCCAAGCACTCGGCGCCGACGAGCGGGAGGTCGGCCGGCGCCCGCTGCTGAGCACCGGGCCCGTGGGAGCCGTGGTCAAGCTGCTCGGCCGGTTCTCCCAGGGTTCCGCCGATCCCGCGGCCCAGCAAGTGCCGTCGCCGCGCTGAACCTGCCCGTTTCCCTGCACCTGCCAAAAAGGAGAAAGCCTTTGCGCATTTCGACCCTGTCCGTCCTCACCGCGACCGCGAGCCTCCTCGCCCTCGGCCACGGGATGGCCGAGGCCCAGGAGCGGCCCGGCGACGGCGTTGCGGTCCAGCCGATCCTGACGACCACCGCCGAGGAACTGTTCCAGCACATGGTGCTGTTCCGCGGGCTCGAGGACCTCGGCTACGAGGTCCAGCAACCGCTCGAACTCGGTGAGTACGGCACGCTGCACGTCGCCATTGCGCAGGGCGATGCCGACTTCACGGCCGTTCATTGGGACAAGCTGCACACCGCGTTCTTCGAGAACTCCGGTGGCGAAGAGGCGCTGACCAAGCTCGGCGTGTTCGTCGAGAACGTGCTGCAGGGCTATTTGATCGACCGCGCCACGGCGGACGAATACGGCATCACCAATCTGGAGCAGTTCCAGGACCCCGAGATCGCCGCCCTGTTCGACACCGACGGCGACGGCGCGGCGGACCTGACCGGCTGCAATCCGGGTTGGGGCTGCGAGCGGGTGATCGAACACCATCTGCCCGAATACGGCCTCGCCGACACCGTGGCGCACAACCAGGGCAGCTACTTCGCGCTGATCGCCGACACGATCGGCCGCTTCGAAGCCGGCGAGCCGATCTTCTACTACACCTGGACGCCGCTCTGGGTGTCGGGGGTGCTGGTGCCCGGCGAGGACGTGGTCTGGCTCGAGGTGCCCTACACGTCGTTGCCGGAGGGGGATGCGACGGCCGAGGAGACCACGGCCGACGGACAGAACCTCGGCTTCGCCGTGGACGACATCATGGTGCTGGCCAGCCGGGAGTTCGCCGAGGCCAATCCGGCGGCGGCGGCGTTCCTCGAAGCGGCCTCGATCCCGATCAACGACATCAGCGAGCAGAACCTGCTCATGCGCGAAGGCGAGGATCGGATGCGCGACATCGAGCGGCATGTCGAGACCTGGATCGAGGACAACCGCGACGCCTTCGACGGCTGGCTCGAAGCCGGCCGCGCCGCTGCCGGCTGATCTCGGGCTGGCCGCGGTGGAACGGCTCGTCCTTCTGGCCGCGGGCGAGGTTCCCCGGGACCTCGCTGCGGCGGCCGACGCGTTGGGCGTCGCGCTGCGGCAAGGCGGCGATCTCGGCGCCCTGGCGCAGAGCGTGCTCGCCGAGGGGGTCGATCGGCTGGCGGTCGCGGGCGGCGACGGCAGCGTGAATGCGGTCGCGCGCGCCGTCGCCTCCCTGCCGGAAGGCGACGTGCGGCCCGATCTCGCGCTCGTCCCGACCGGCACGGCCAACGACCTCGCCACGGCCCTCGGCATTCCGCGTGATGCCAGACGCGCGCTCGAACTCGCGATCGAGGGCCGTTCGCGGCCCATCGACGTCGGCCGCGTGGACGACGCGGTCTTCGTCAATGCGCTCTCCCTCGGCGCCGGGGCGGCCGCCACGCGCAGTGCGTCGCCGGAACTGAAGCGCCTGCTGGGCTCGCTCGCCTATCTGGTGAGCGGTCTCGTCGAGCTCGGTGGGGCCACGCCGCGTCCCGTGCGGCTGACGACGCCGGACGGGACGCGCGACGGCGATCTGCTGCTCCTGTCGATCTGCAATTCCGGCCACGTCGGCGGCGTGTCGCTGGTGCCCGCCGCCGCACTCGACGACGGCCTGCTCGATCTGGTGGCTCTGGTCGACGTACGCCCGGGCGAACCGGCCGCACGGCTTGCCGCGGTCCGCGAATTGATCGAAGGCGGCACGGCAGCGGCCAACCACGTGTGGCGAGTTCGAGCGGCGCGATTCGTGATCGAGGTGCTCGACGACGCCCCCGTTACCGTCAACCTCGACGGCGAGCCCGGCGATCGGGCGGGCCGGCTCGAGGTCGTGGTTGCGCCCGCCGCCCTACGGGTGGTCGTGCCGCGTTGACGGGCACGGCACCCTCAGTGGACCGGCTCGTCGCCGTGCGGGCTGTAGTCGGGGACTCCGGTCGAGTCCCGATACAGATCCTGGAGCCGGGTGCGGGCGCGCGACAGGCGGGATTTGACCGTGCCGAGTTCCACGTCCAGCCGTTCCGCCGTCTCCTCGTAGGATAACCCCGCACCGCCGACCAGGGCGAGCACCTCCTGGTCCCGGTCGGGCAGGCGGCGGAAGGATTTCAAGAAGTCCTCGATGGTGAGCCGTTCGTGTTGGCGGGCGTCACTGACCAAGCGATCCTCCATGGCCTCGATCGGGGTGGCCGTTTCCCGGCGCCGGCGGCAGTCGCTCAGGAAACGATTGCGCATGATCGTGAACAGCCACGCGTGCAGATTGGTCCCCTCTTCGAATTTGTCCTGATGCGTCAAGGCGCGTTCGAGGCAGTCCTGCACCAGATCGTCGGCGTCCGCGTCCTTCCGGGTCAGGGACATGGCGAACCGCTTGAGCGCCGGCACCGCCTCTTCGAGCTCAATGTCGAAAGACATGATCGTGCTCCTCATCGTTGTGGCGCAAGTAGCAAGGATATCGAAAGTCATTTGATGGTCAAGGCCGCTGATAAATCACTCTTTTCATTGGAAAAATCTGCGATTCGGCCCGATTTCGCGCGTCGATATTGTCGAATATCCGAGCGTGATCGCGGAATACGGGCGCCAGCGCCGCGCATGGCGGGACGCGGCGGGTCGGACTTGACCGAACCCGGGGCTTGGCTCACCCACGACCGAGGGTGACGGGAGCGCGGATGCCTTGCGTACGGCCGAAGATATCATCGACACGTCGTTGCCGCCGGGCGTCGCCGAGCGGGCCTGGCGTACCCGTTGGCTGCGCCTCCTGCTGCCGGCGACGATGGGGCTTCTGCTGGTCGCCGCGGTGGTCGGGATTACCCTCTACAGCGCGCAAGCGACGCGCAACGACGCGCTGCAGCTGACCAACGACCTGATCGGGGCGCTCGAGACCGCGGTGCAACGCGAGGTGCAGGCCTATCTGGCCGCACCGCGCGCGGTCGTCCGCTTCGTGGCGGACATGGCCGATCAGGGCATCGGCGACGATCCTGCGGCGGATGCGGCGCTCGAGCGGGTGATGCGCACCGTCGTCCGACGGGCACGGAGCCTCGCGGCCGTGTTCGTCGGCGACGAGGACGGCGACTTTCTCATGGTCCAACGGCAGCCCAATGGCGGGCTCTTGACCAAGCGGATCATCGAGCGCCCCGAGCAGCGGACCGTGCGCGTCGTCGAGCGCGACGCGACCGGCCGGGTGCTCGACGACCGGCGCGTGGCGGAAGACCCGTTCGACCCCCGAACCCGTCCCTGGTTCCGCGATGCGCGCGACGCACCCGGCGTGCGCTGGACCGACGTCTACCGGTTCTTCACCAGCGGTGAGCTCGGGGTCACGGCGTCGGTTCGCGCCGAGGTCGATACCGACGCGCCGGGCACCGTCGCCGGCGTCGATGTCGAGCTGACGACGATGAATGCCTTTCTCGACCGGGTCGAGCTGGGGGCGGGCGGACGGCTCGCGATCATTCAGGGGAATGGCCGGCTGATCGCCTTTCCCGCGGAGAAGGACTGGGCGCTGGGGGAGGGGGAAGGCCAGCTCTCGCATCTGGACGACCTGAACGACCCGGCGCTGGACAATGTCTATCAGCGCTTTCGCGTCGGTGGGTCGGTGCGCACCGTCGCGCCGATCTCGGGCGACCGCTACATTCTCTCCGCCAGCTCGCTCGACGCCGTGGTCGGCCGGGACTGGTGGCTGCTGCTCGTCGTCCCGGAAAGCGAGTTCGTGGGCTTCGTCGAGACGAACGCGCGCCAGACCCTCGTCCTCGCCCTCTTGGTCGTCGCCTTGGCCGTCGGCGCGGCCGTGTTGTTCACCGTCCAGGCCATCCGCGCCGACACGCGGCTCGCCCGCGCGCGTCGGGTCGAGGAGCTCGCCCGGGAGCAGGGCCGGGTGCTGGCGGCAATCGGCGAAATCCGCGGCCTGGGCGATCCGCGCGATACCACGGCGCTCGAGAACCTGACGACCTTGCTCGGGGATGCGCTCGGTGCACGGCGCACCGGGGTCTGGCGCCTCGATCCCGCCGGCCGTCGGCTCGCCAGCCTCGAGGTCTACGACCGCGAGGCGCACGGCCATACCACCGCGGCGAGCCTCTCGGCCGGCCATCTGGAGCCGCACTGGACGACCCTCGTCGAAGGTCGACCCTTCGTGCTCGACGCGGCACAGGCGCCCGATGCTTCGCTCGTGCGCTTCTATCTGGAGCCGAGCGGAACCCGACGCCTGCGTTCGGTGCCGATCGCGGCGCAAGGTGGGGTACTCGGCGCCCTGTGGGTCGAGGATGCCGCCGAAGCGGCGACCCGCGTCGCCGCGGTGGACGGTGTGCTGGCGCTGGCGGCCGGGCTGGTCGCGTCCCGATTGCGGGCCGAGCCGGCAGGTGCCGACCGGGCGGATCTTGGCGACTTCGAACCGTCGCGGGTGCCGGCGAGCGGCGGCATCGACGAGGTGCCGCCGGCGGCCTTGCGCGAGGCGAGCATCGCCGCGCGCCGCGATCAGGGCTTTTTGGGGGCGGTGGCGGCGCGGCCGGAGGGCGTGCAGCAGCTCGCGGCTGCCGTCTTTCCGCGCGTTGCCGTTCTCTCGCTGCGCTTCGGCGACGACCTCGTTCTCGCCAGTGCCGATCGGGACGGAGGGGTTGTCGCGGAGCGTCTGGTCGAGCGGATTTCTGCCGCGGCCGAGCGCCACGGGATCCGCTACGTCAAGCTCCTCGGCGACGAGGTGATGGCCGCCGAGGGCTTCGACGGCGAGCCGGACCGGGCCATCCGGGGCATCGCCGAACTCGCCCTGGAGTTGCAGCAGCTCTGCCGCGAGGCCTTCGCCGACACCGGGCGGCCGCCGACC
Source organism: Pseudomonadota bacterium (assembly GCA_048615135.1). GTDB lineage: Bacteria > Pseudomonadota > Alphaproteobacteria > Geminicoccales > Geminicoccaceae > RECO01. The sequence goes on along the minus strand of JBMCMJ010000064.1, from coordinate 3,841 downwards.
TATCGACTGGGGATCGACGTGGCGACGGCGATGGGGGCGGCGGTCGGCTTCGACGAGCGGGCGTTCGATCTCTGGGGCGGTGCCGTGCGCCTCGCCGAAGCGCTGGCGGCGACCGCGCCGGTCGGCACCATTCAGGTGAGCGAGAGTGCCTATCGAGCGCTCGCTGCCGATTATCTCCTGCGTCGCCGCGGTGCGTTCTTCATCGCCAATGTCGGCGTGACCGAGACCTATGTCCTGGTGAGCCCGCTGTGAGCGCCGCGGTCCAGCCCGCACCCCGATCGGGAGCCTGGCGCCGCGCGCTGGAGGGCAATTGGGTGGTGCTGACCACGGCGCTCCTCGCCACGAGCCTCGTCATGGCAACGCAGCCGCGCAGCTGGCGGCGGCCCGTCACCGACGCGTTCTGGCTGGCACTGCGCTTGGCCACCATCGGCTCGCTGGTCGCCGTCGTGGTGGCGGCGACGGTTGTCGGCATCGGCGTGGTGGGTCAAGCGCTCTTCTGGCTCGACGAATTCGGCGAGCGCGACGTGGTGCGGACCACCCTCGTGCGCGTGCTGGTCCGCGAGGTGGCGCCGGTGACGGTGGGGTTGGTCATGCTCGGCCGCAGCGGCCTCATCCACCTGAGCGAGCTGGCGCGGATGCGCGCCGACGGCACGCTCCGCGTGCTCCGCGCGGAGGGCCTCGATCCGAGCCTGTTCCTGGCGATGCCGCTGGTGCTGGCCCTCGGCATCGCGACCTTCTGCAACGCCGTCGTGTTCACCGTGCTGGCGGTCCTGATCGGCTACGCCGCGACCGCTCTGAGCGGGCTCACGGTGCAGCCACTCGCCGATTTCCTGTTGTCGCTGTCGCGCGACTTGGGCACCACGGGCGTCCTCATCCTGCCGTTGAAGTCGCTCCTGGTGGGGCTCGTGATCGGCGCCACCATCGCCGCGACGGCGCTGCAGCCGATGCGTCGCGACGCCCGGCTGATCCTGCCGCACGGTTTTTTCCGTGCGCTGATCGCCATGTTCGTCGCGAGCGCGCTGATGAGTGCCATGCTATGACCGCGCCCGATCCGGCGGGGACGAAGCCGATTCTCGAACTGCGCGACGTTGTGGCCACCCGCGCCGGAGCCCCGGTCGACCTCGTGCTGCGGCCGGGCGAACTGGTGCTCGTCGATGCGGAATTGCCGGCGAACGAGACCGCTCTCGTGGATGTGGCGCTGGGTCTGGCGACACCGCTCGGCGGCAGCGTCCGGTTTCGGGGGTTCGTTTGGGACGAACTGCCGCCGGTCTTCGCCGATGCGTTGCGCGGTCGGGTGGGCCTCGTGCCGCGCCGCGGCGGCTGGGTTCCGGAGTTGTCGACCATGGCCAACGTTCTCCTGCAGGCGCGCTACCATCGCCGCACCCCCGGCCGCGTGCTGGCGGATCGGGCCGAGCGGCTGGCCAACCGGTTCTTCCTGCCGGGGGTGCCGCTCGATGCGGTCGACGCCATGCACCCCCGCGACCGCCTGCGCGCGGCCTGCGTCCGCGCGTTCCTCGCTGATCCGGTTCTGGTCATCGTCGAAACCCCCGTGATCGGCGGGTGGGGCAGCCTCGTCCCTCCCTTGGTCGAGACCATCCAGGAAGTTCGCGATGCGGGCGGTGCGGTGGTCTGGTTTTTGACGGAGAGCGATCTGTTCGACGAGCCGAGCCTGCCGGCCGACCGCAGGCTCCGCCTCGTGGGGGCGAGCCGAGGCCAGGGAGCGTTGTCATGATCGGCGATCCCACCCGGATCGGCCTCGCCCGCGGTCGCACCGGCCTGTTCGTCTTGCTGGTCACGGCGCTGTTCGTCCTGGCCGTGCTGCAGGCGGGGCTGTTGGAGCCGCTCTTTCGGCGCACCGTCACGGCGCGGGTGATCCTCCCCGAGACGGGGCTCGCGGGGGTCGGCCGCGGCTCGGCCGTGCAGCTGTTCGGCGCGCAGATCGGCGAGGTGCGCGAACTGGTGATCCGCCCCGACCAGCCCTTCTACGCGGAAATCCGCATCGACGAGGACGTCACCCCCTTCATCCGCCAGGACAGCCGGGTCGTCATCCGCCGGCAGTTCGGCATCGCCGGTGCCGCCTTCCTCGACATCACCCGGGGCACCGGCGAGGAACTCGACTGGTCCTTCGCGGTGCTGCAGGCCCAGACCGAGCGTGCCCCCACCGACAGCGTCGGCGAACTGATCGACGACGTGCGCGCCCGCGTGTTCCCGCTGATCGACGAGGCGACCCTGACCGTTCGGGTGGTCGGGGACCTGATCCGCTCGCTGCTCGATCCCGAGGGCAACCTGCAGACCGCGCTGGCCCGCCTGCAGGCGGTGACGGGGGATCTCCAGGAGGGCGAGGGGACGATCGGCCGTCTCCTGGTGGACGACACGCTGCTGCGGAGCCTCGAGACCTCGGTCGAATTGGTGAACCAGCGGGTCGCGGAACTGCAGCCGGTGCTGACCGACGTCAACCGGATCACCTCGAGCGTCGGCGCGGCGAGCGAGGATCTGCCCGGTGTCGTCGCCGGCGTCGATCGCGCGGTCGGCACGCTCGATGCCACCCTCCGCGAAGTGGCGGCCCTGACGGACCCGCTCGGTGAAGCCGCGACCAGCGCCGGTCAGGCGGCCGACGCCCTGCCGGCGGTGCTCGTGCGTCTCGCCCAGACCCTGGCCCAGCTGGAGGAGCTCTTGGATGCGTTGCGCCGGAGCTGGTTGTTCGGGGGCGGCGCCACGCCGGCGCCGGGGCCCGAGGACGTCCGGCCGTGAGGGCTGCTGCACCGCTGATGCTGGGACTGCTGGTCGGGCTCGGCGCCTGCGGCGGCGGACCCGCGCAGAGCGTGGCCGAGCGCCGGCTCGACAGCGCGCTGCGGGTGGCGCGGCTGGATTTCCAGGCCGGCCGCTACGAGCAGGCGGCCGCTGCGTTCGCCGTCGCCGAGGACGCCGCTTGGCAGCTCGACGATGCAGAGGCCATCGCCACGGCCGGTGCGGAGCGGGCCTTGAGCTTGCTGCGCGACGACCGGCCGGCCGAGGCCCTGAGCGTGAGCCAGCGGCTCGCGGGCGAACTGGCGCGGCGCGGCGATCCGCCATCGCCCCTCGCTACCCTCGTCCTGGGGGCGGCCGAGATCGCGCAGGGGCAGTTCGCCGACGCCCGCACCACGCTTCGCCCGCTGCTCGAGCATCCGGACGAGCGAATCTGGACGCGGGCTTGGTATCTCCTGGGTCTGGAGGCGGCCGAGCGGGCCGATCGCGGCGACCTCGAAGCGGCGATCGCCGGTCTGGCCCCGACCGCGCTGCCGCTCGCGGTGGCGGATCGCCAGGAACTCGAAGCCCGTCTCGCCCTGCTGGGTGGCCGGCCCACGGCGGCGCTGGACGCCCTCGCGGAGGTGCGCGCGGCGCGGCGCGGTCTGGACGATCTCGTCGGTCTCGGTGAGGCGCTGGCCCTCTCCGGTCGTGCCGCCGAAGCGGCGGGCGAGCCGATCGTCGCGGGCGACTTCTACCTCCGCGCCGCGCGCAGTGCTGCCGTGCAGGGTCGGATCGGACGTGCCGAGGCGTGGCTGGAGGCGGCGGAACGGCTCGCCGGGGCGAGCCTGGCGCCGGCCATCGCCGAGGTTCGCGAACGGCTCGGCTGAGGGCCTGGCTCGTTGCATCCTTGATCGGGCACGTTCGGGGTTCGACCGGCGGCGTTCGAGGGTGTAGGGGAAAGCCGGCCGAGGCGGTGCAACGGGTTCGGACGGGTCATGGCGATCATCATCGATGGCAAGGCGGAGGCGGTGCGCCTGCGCGGCGAGCTGCGCGCCGAAGTGGCGACGATCATGGCCGCCGGCGGGCCGGTGCCCGGCCTGCGCGTGGTGATCGT
>JBMCMJ010000063.1:0-11581 GCA_048615135.1 Pseudomonadota bacterium | reverse complement strand
CTCTTGGTCTTCTTGACCGCCTACAACGAACTGACCGTCTCGGCCCTGCTGTGGACGGCCGGAACCGAGACGTTGGGCGTCGTGATCTTCAATCTGCAGGACGGCGGATCGGGCGTGCTGGCCTCCGCCCTCGCGGTTCTCTGCCTGCTCGCGGTCCTCGCCATCGTCACCCTTCTGCATCTCCTGGATCGACGTTACCGTCTCGGCGTACTCCCTTGGAGCCGCGCGGCTTGACAGTTAAATCCCGCTGCATAAATGTGGAATAGGAGGAGGGGACGTACGAGCGGCAGGTGTAAGGAGTAAGTGAAATGCAGCTTCGTGACGACGCCAGGACCTACGGGGTTCTGTCGATGGTGAATCATTGGGTGTTGGCGTTCGGCATGATCTTCCTGTTGGGCTCCGGCCTCGTGATCGCCCAGATCCTCGAAGGCGACGCCCGCATGCCCATGCTCTGGTGGCACAAGGGCCTCGGCTTCCTCGCGATCTTCTGGGGCGTGTGGACGGTGGTTTCCCATGTCTTCCAGCCAGTGCGGCCCGAGGCGGATCCGACCTACAAGCCCTTCGAACGGGTCGCTCGGCGGGCGATGCACTGGGTGCTGATCGGCGGGACGCTGGTGCTCGGGATCTCCGGCACGCTGATGTCGCTCTTCAACGGCCGGCCGATCGACGTGATGGGCCTCTTCACCGTTCCCGGGCTGAGCGAAGTGCCATGGATCGCCGGAATGTCGGCGTTCGTCCATCAGTGGGTGGGCTATCTGATGGTGGCCGCCGTGCTCGCGCACATCGCCGCGGCGCTGAAGCACCACTTCGTCAACCACGACGCCACGCTCACGCGGATGACCGGGCGCCAGCACGCCTGATCGGCGGGTCGCGCGGATCGGAGGTCACCCGCCTCCGATCCAAAGACCCCGCCCGCCGTCCCACATCAGCTTCAGCCCGGTGGCGAACACGAGCGCATAGACGACGCGGAAGAACAGGGTCGGCTCGAAGCGCCGCAGAACCAGAATGCCCAAGCCCATCCCGGCGACGGCGACCGGGACGAGTAAGGCGGCGGCCTCCAGCGTTTCCATGGTGAACAGCCCCAACAGCGCATAGGGTATCAGCTTCGACGCGTTGATCGCCGCGAACAGAAATACCAGGGTGCCGACGAAGGCGGCGGGCGTGGGCTTCAGCGACAGCAGGTAGATGCTGGCCGGGGGGCCACCGGCGTGCGCGATCGTGCTGGTAAAGCCTGCAAGACTGCCCCAGAAGGCACCCAGCAGAGGATGCGGCCGGGCGCCGGTGGGTGGCTTGCCGAACCAGCGATAAAGACAAAAGGCGATGGCGATCGTGCCGATGGTGAGCCGGACGATGTCGTCGCTCATCATGCCGAAGAGCAGTCCGGCCAGTCCGATCCCGACCAATGCGCCCGGCAGCATGGCGAGGAAAGCCGCGCGGTCGACGTCGCGGCGGTAGGCCCAGAGGCCCATCATGTCCATGACGATGATCGTCGGTAGCATCACCGCCACCGCTTGGGCGGGCGACATCACGAGGGCCATCAGCGGCACGGCCAAGATTCCGGCGCCGCCGCCGAGACCGCCCTTCGACAGGCCGAAAGCGAACACCGCCGGGATCGCCGCGGCGTAGAACCGCCAGTCGTCGAGCAAGAGGGGCCGCGCCTTTCGGTGGTTGGGAAGCAGGCATGACGGGTAGCACCGTCACACGCTTCTCTATCTCACCGAGCGCCGGGCGCCTGACAAGGCCCGGTCGGGCCGGATGATGCGGGTCGACGCGGAACTCGTCCGCTCGATCTCGCCGACGCCCAACCGGTCCGGCCAGCAGGACCGTCCGACGAAGCACCAACGCAAGCGCTGTCCGCTCGCCTGTGCCCGGATGGGGCAGGCGGCGCTTGGCGAAGCTCGACATGCAGTTCGGGAAAACGCCATGTGGCGAGCGGTCGACCGGCGGTGAGATCAGGTGGCCGGGTCGCCTTCGGCCAAGAGCCGCGACAACTGCTTGCGCTGCACCTTGCCGTTGGCGGTACGGGGCAGGGTTTCCACTTCGACGACGCGCTTGGGCAACTTGTAGGCGGCGAGATGTTGGCCCGCGAACCGTCGCAGGTCGGTTTCGTCGACGGTCGTCTCCTTCGACGGGACGACGAACGCCGTGATCAGTTCCACGCCTTCCGCGTTGCGCGTGGTGGTAACCGCCACCTCTTGCACCGCCGGGTGCCGAGCGAGCACCGCTTCGATCTCGAGAGGCGAGGTGCGCACCCCGAGCGCGTTCATCACGTCGTCCGCGCGACCGTGATAGTGCAGGTAGCCTTCGGCGTCGAAGCTCGCCAGATCGCCGCCCGCGAACCATTCGCCGAAGCGCACGCGCGCATCCTCGTCCGGCCGCCGCCAATAGCCGAGTGTCAGGCCCGGATCGCTCGCGTGCACGGCCAGGAGACCGATGCGTCCGGGTTCGTCGAAGGGCTCGAGGGTGTCGGGGTCGAGCAGGCCGACCCGCCTGCCGGTCTGCGGCTTGCCGGGCGAGCCCGGCTTGGTCGGCACGCTCGGACTCGACGAGACGTAGGTCGAGATCTCGGACATGCCGAGCGCTTCGTAGAGCGGCAACCCGGTCGCATCGTGCCAGGCCTGCCAGAGGGCGGCCGGCAGGGCTTCGCCGGCGGTCAGCCCGTGGCGCAGCCGAGAGCCCTTCAACAGCGAGGGGTCGCCATGTTTCAGGAGGCGGCGATAGACCGTCGGCACCGCGGCGAACACGTCGACGAAGTGGGCTTCGATCAGCACGGGCCAGGCTCCCGGATCGGTCGTGCCCCGCGAGAGGACTGCGGTGGCGCCGACCGAAAGCGGGTCCATGAGCCCGACGCCGAGCGTGTAGGTCCAGTTGAGCGTGCCGGCGTGCAGCACCCGATCGCCCGGCCGGAACGCCAACCAACCCTCGCGCATCGGTAGCCTGCCCTTGACCATCCGGTGGGCGTGAAGAACCCCTTTCGGCCGGCCGCCGGTGCCGGACGTGTAGATGAGCAGGACCGGGTCGTTCTCGCCGATGGTCGGCAGCGCTGCTCGGCCTTCCAGGTCCTGCGGGTGCAGACAGGGGAGCGTCAGCCCCGCCAGTGCCGGGTCGTCGACGTTCTCGGTGAGCAGGAGCGCCGCGTCCGCATCCGTGACGAGGCTCTGCACCTCGGGACCGGTGAGTTGCGGCGAAAGTGGCACGGCGATCAGCCCGGCACGGGCTGCGGCAAAGAACGCCACGGCCATGGCCGGCGAATTGGCCATCCGCAGCGCGACCCGGGCGCCCGGTTGGAATTCGGCGGCAAAGGCCTGGGCGAGGCGGTCGACCTCGGCACGGAGTTCGGCTCGGCTATGGGTGCTGACCACAGCCGGACCGTCGACCAGCAAGAGCGCCGGCGCGTCGGCGGCACCGGGGGTGAGGCACCAATCGGTCAGGTTGAAGCCCGTCATCGTCCGGCTACTCCAGGCGCCGGGCTTCGAGATCGTAGGCGTCGGCGCCGGTGACGAGCACCGGCAGGATGGTGCCCGGCTCCAGGTCCCCGCCGTCGGCGACATGCACGCAGCCGTCGATCTCGGGAGCATCCCCCTTGCTCCGGGCGATGGCCACGTCGTCCTCGACCGCATCGACGATCACCTCGATCGTCCGCCCCACCTTCTGTTGCAGCTTGCGGGCGCTGATCGCCTGCTGGGTCAGCATGAACCGCTCGTGGCGCTCCGCCTTCACCTCGTCGGGGACCGGATCGGCCAGCGCGTTGGCCGCCGCCCCCTCGACCGGCTCGTACACGAAGCACCCCACCCGATCCAGTTCGGCCGCCTCCAGCCACTCCAGCAGCCAGTCGAAATCCGCCTCGGTCTCGCCCGGAAAGCCGACGATGAAGGTCGAGCGGATGGTGAGGTCGGGGCAGAGTTCGCGCCAGCGCAGGATGCGCTCCAGCGTCCGCTCCTGGTGAGCCGGCCGGCGCATGGCCTTCAGGATGCGCGGGCTCGCGTGCTGGAACGGGATGTCGAGATAGGGCAGGAGCCCGCCTTCGCCCATCAGCGGTACCACTTCGTCCACGTGCGGGTACGGATAGACGTAGTGCAGCCGCACCCAGGCATCGAGTTGGCTCAGTTCGCGGCAGAGATCGGCAAATCTTGCCCTGACTTCCCGGCCCTGCCAGGAACTCGTTGCGTGGCGCAGGTCCAGGCCGTAGGCGCTGGTGTCCTGCGAGATGACCAGCAGTTCCTTGACCCCGGCCCGCACCAGACGCTCGGCCTCGGCGAGAACCGCATTGGCGGGCCGGCTCGCCAGATCGCCGCGCATCGACGGGATGATGCAGAAGCTGCAGCGGTGATTGCAGCCCTCACTGATCTTCACGTAGGCGTAGTGACGTGGCGTGAGCTTGATGCCCTGGGGTGGAAGAAGGTCGACGAACGGGTCGGCCCGTGGCGGCAGCACCCGGTGCACGGCATCCACCACCTGCTCGTATTGCTGGGGACCGGTGATGGCCAGGACGTCGGGGAAGGTCGCGCGGATCAACGCGGCGTCCTTGCCGAGACAGCCCGTCACGATCACCCGGCCGTTCTCGGCGAGTGCTTCGCCGATCGCCTCCAGGCTTTCCGCGCGCGCACTGTCCAAAAAGCCGCAGGTATTGACCAGTACCAGGTCGGCGCCGTCATAGGTCGCCGACAGCCCGTAGCCCTCGGCGCGCAGCCGCGTGAGAATGCGCTCGCTGTCGACGAGCGCCTTCGGGCAGCCGAGGCTGACGATGCCGATGGTCGGGATCGAGGTCGGGACGGCCGAAGGGCCGCCCGGTGCGGTGGCGTACTGCATGACCTCCCTATAGAGCCGGTCCGTTCGTCCGAACAGGGTCGATGGTAGCCTTCGGCGGCCTCAGGCGGGATCGAGCGGTGCGCGGTAGGCTCTGAGCGGGGCCGCGCGGACGCCATTCGCGAGCCGCGGATCCGGGGCCTCGGGCTCGGCCACGCCGCGCTTCGCGAGTTCGACCGCGACGCGGAGCTCGATGTCGCGCAGGATCGCCTGCAGCGCCGGGTCGCAGCCGCGTCCCGGATCACGAGCGAGCCGCCGTTCCAGTTCCTCCAGGGTGCGTCGATCGACACGTTCCGCGAGCAGATCGCGCTGCAGATCCTGCAGGCCGTCCAGAAGATCGTTGCCGCGTTCGACCATCCGGGTGTCGACGTCGTCGGTCTCGTCGATCGATTGCAGGGCGACCAATGCGTCGATCGAGGCGAGGCTGGCGATGGTGGTGGCGGCGAGCCCCCCACCGGCCGGGCTGCGGCCGACCTTGAAGCCGCCCGAACCCGTCCCGCGCCGAACTGCCCGCCCGGCGCCGCCGAGGCCCGAAGCGGTGCCCTGCACGCGCATGATCGTCTCCTCTCGCGGTCCCTGCGTGACGGTGCCGCAACGAGGTTGACGAAAGCTTAACGGGCCCGAGCCGGGCCGGCAGTTCTTGCCGACACGGACGTTCCTTGCCGGGCTAGACGCCCTAGGTGAGGTGCAAGAGCCTTGCAGAACGGGGCTTTCGGCCGATGGCACGGTTCTCGCGTTCCCTCGATCGAACCATTCGGGAATGCTGCCGTGCTCCGTTTCGCCCGACACCTCGCCGGCTTCGTCCTGCCTCTGGGCCTCGTGCTCGCGCTTGCCGCCCCACCGGCCGAGGCCGGGCCGGTGCGGATCAAGGACATCGCGGACTTCGAGGGCGTGCGCGAGAACATGCTGGTCGGCTACGGCCTCGTGGTCGGGTTGAACGGCAGCGGCGATCGCCTGCGCAATACGGCCTTCACCGAGCAGAGCCTCGTCTCGATGCTCGAGCGGTTGGGGGTCAGTACCCGAGGGACCGACCTGCAGACGCGCAACGTCGCAGCGGTGATGGTGACGGCGACGCTTCGGCCGTTCTCCCGCCAGGGCAGCCGGATCGACGTCAACGTCAGCGCGATGGGCGATGCCAGCTCGCTCGAGGGAGGCACCCTGCTCGTCACCCCTCTCATGGGGGCCGACGGCGAGGTCTATAGCGTCGCCCAGGGGCAGTTGACGGTCGGTGGCTTCAGTGCCGCCGGAGAGGCCGAAAGCGTGAGTCGCGGTGTGCCGACACAGGGGCGCATTCCGGCCGGCGCCATCGTCGAGCGCGAAGTCGGGTTCGAACTCAACACGCTCGAGGAGATGCGCTTGGTCCTGCGCAACGCGGACTTCACCACCGCCCACCGGATGGCCGACGTGATCAACAAGGAACTGGGCGTCGCTGCTGCCGAGGCGCTCGATTCGGCGACGGTCAACCTGACCGTGCCCGGAGCGTGGCGCGGCCGGACGGCGGCGCTCCTGAACGATATCGAAAGCCTGTTGGTGGTGCCCGACCAAGTGGCCCGCGTGGTGATCGACGAGAGCGCCGGGATCATCGTGATGGGCGGCAATGTCCGGATCAGCGAGGTCGCGGTCGCCCAAGGCAATCTCACGGTCCGCATCACGGAGGCGCCCCAGGTTTCCCAGCCGAACGCCTTCGCCGAGGGCGAGACGGTCGTGGTGCCCCGCACCCAGGTGACGATCGACGAGGATACCGACGCGCGGATGGTGCTGCTCCCCGAGGCGGTGACGCTGGAGGACCTCGTCGACGGCCTGAACGCCCTCGGTGTCGGTCCCCGCGACCTGATCGGTATCCTCCAGGCGATCCGTACCGCCGGTGCGCTCCAGGCCGAACTGGAGGTGATGTGATGGCCGCGCCGATCGATCTCGCCGGCCCCGTCGGTGCGGCCGGCCCGAAGGCGGGGACGCGGCCCGATGCCGATCGCCTCCGCGAGACCGCCCAGGACTTCGAGGCCATGTTCCTCCACCAGATGCTCTCGGCGATGCGTCAGGGCCTGGCCGAGGACAACCCGCTCGGCGGGCCCGACAGCCCCTTCGGCAGCCTGCTCCAGGCCGAGCAGGCCAAGATCATCGCCAAGGCCGGCGGCATCGGTGTCGCCGAGTCGATCCTCGCCGAGCTTCTCAAGACGCAGGAAGCGCCATGATCAGCGCCCTCGACAAAGCCACCCTTCTCATGACGCTCACCCGTCAGCTCACCCAGGTGCTCGACGCCGAGACGGACATGCTCCGGCGTGTTTCACTCGCCGGGCTCGCCGAATTGCAGGCGGAGAAACAGGCCCTGACCGACGTCTACGAGACGGAGCTGCGGGAGTTGCGCACCGCACCGGAAGTGTTCGCGGCCCTCGACGACCCGATCCGGGTCGAGTTGGAACTCTCGACCCGCACCTTCCGCGAGGCGGTCCGTCGCAATGCGACGGCGCTCGACGCCGCGAAGGTCGTGGTCGAGCGCGTGCTCGGCTGCATCGCCGAAAGCGTCGTCAGCAATCCGGGCTACCGACCCGGTGGACCAGCGGTGCATCCGGGCGAGGTCGTCCCCTTCGCTCTCGATCGGCAGTGTTGAGATGTACGGGCTCACGAGCACGTTGCGTACCGCGGTCACCGGCCTGCAGGTCTCTCAGGACGGCATCGGCTCGACCGCCAACAACATCGCCAATGCCCATACCAAAGGCTACACGCGCAAGGTCGTCGAGCAGGAAGCACAGCACGTCCAGGGCCTCGGCGCTGGCGTGCGCTCGGTGGAGATCGCCCGGCGCGTCGATCAGTTCATCGAGGGCCAGTTGCGGGTGCAGGCCGGCTTGACCGGGCGCACGGGAACGTTGGAGAACTATTTCGAGCGGATCCAGGGCCTCGTATTCGGCGATCCGTCCAACACCGACACCGGGCTCGGCCCCGCGCTCGACCAACTCGCCGACCGGATCGAGGTCGCGGCCAACAATCCCGAGAAATCGGCGCAGCGGATGGGCATCATCGGCGCGGCGCAGGACACTTTCCTCGAACTCGGCAGGGCCGAGGCCAACACCCAGGATCTCCGCCAGGACGCCGACCGGCGCATCGACAATCTCGTCGAGCGGGTCAACGTGACCCTCGAGGCAATCCATTCACTCAATGCCCAGATTGCCCGCAGCCAGAATCCTGGCGAACTGCTCGACCAGCGCGACCTGCTGGTCGGCGAGCTGGCCGGCCAGATCGAGATCACGACCCACATGATCGACGACAATAGGATCGCGATCTATGGCCCCAGCGGCGAGCCGCTGCTCGAGTACACGCCGCGGATCCTCGAATACAAGCCGGCAGCGACGGTGACCAAGGATACGCTGTTCGAGAACATCCGGGTCTACACGCGAGATCCGGCAACCGAGGCGAAGGACCCGACCAGCGGCGTGGTGTTCGAGGCGGCGGGTGATCCGAACCTGAAGGGCGAACTCGGCGCCTTGCTTCACGCGCGAGACAAAGTGCTGCCGGAACTCTCGGACCAACTCCGGGAGTTCGGCCGGATGCTGACCTTCGCCCTGAACGAAGCGCACAATACGGCGACGGCGTTGCCGCCACCCGCCGCGCTGACGGGTAGCCGCGTCGACTTCAGCGACCCGCCGACCTTTGCGGGGACGGCTTACGTCGCCCTGGTGGATGGCTCCGGCGACGTGACCGGGACGTTCGAACTCGATCTCGATGCGGCTGGTTTCGATACCGCGGCGACGGCTGCCGATTTCGCCGCCGAGATCACCGCTCAACTCGGCCCGGACGTGACCGCCTCGGCGGTCGATGGCGCGTTGAGGCTCGAGTCCGTCGGTGGCGAGGGCCTCGTCATCGCCAACGGCACCGCGTCCGTGAGCGTGGCCGACGAGGGGCGCGACCGTCAGTTCGGGTTCTCCCACTATTTCGGCTTGAACGACTTCGTCACGGAGGCAAGCGACGATCCCACCCAGCTTTCGGTTCGCGCCGACATCGTGGACCAGCCCATGGCGCTGGCGAGCGCGGTACTCGATGTCGATCCCGCGGATCTCGGGGCGACGACCCTCGGCGGCGTCGGCGACAACCGCGGCGTGCAGGCGCTCGCCGCCGCCCTCGACCGCCCGGTCACCGCGATCGCGCAGGGCGGCTTGCCCGAGACCAAGGTCTCGATGCGCAACTATCTGGCCGACATCGTCGGCTATCAGGCAGTCCGCGCCGAGCAGGCGGGTCGCGCCGCCGCCAACGACCGCATCCTTTCCGAAGAGCTGGAGTTCCGCAAATCCAGCGTTTCGGGGGTGAACGTCGACGAGGAAATGGCCCACCTGATGGTCCTGCAGCAGTCCTATTCGGCCTCCGCGCGGATCATCACCATCGCCGATCGGCTCCTCGACGAGCTGTTGTCGATCAAGCGCTAGGAACGGTCCCATGGTCACACGCATCGGCGACTTCGCGCAGAACGACCGGATGACGGGCTACATGCTGCAGACGCAGACCAGCCTGCGCACCGTCAACGAGCAGATCGCGAGCGGCAGCCGGGCCCGACGCTACGACGCGCTCGGCGACGAGGCGGCGCTGTTCGTGCGCAGCAAGTCCGTCGAGTCGCGCACGAGCGGCTTCATCGAGGAGAACGAGCGGTTGCTGACGCGGACCGCCGCGGTCGACACGGCCATGAACGATATGATCGACATGGTGACGCGGCTCAGGACCATCCTGATCCAGCGGCTCGATGCGACCACCGGCGGCAACCTGCCGCTCGACGTGGAAGCCGAGGCGATGACCGAGCAGCTGACCAACCTGCTCAACCGCAACGTCGACGGCCGCTTCCTCTTCGCCGGTTCGGCGACCCAGACCCGGCCGGTCGACCTTCCGGCCGGCTCGATCGTGACCGCGGATTCGGCCCTGTACTACCAGGGCGACGAGATCATCATGAGTGCCCGGGTCGACCTCGACGTGACGCTGCCGTACGGCATCCACGCTGGAGAGGCCGCCTTCGCCGAAGCCTTCGCCGCACTGGGCAACGCCAAGGAGGGGCACCTCGCGAACGATCGGACGCAACTCAGCGATGCCCTGGACCATGCCAACGCCGCGCTCGACGGGCTGATCCGTCGCCGCGCCGATCTCGGCACCACGAGTGCCCGGATCGAGAGCATCAAATCGAGCCAGGAAGGCTCGCTGCTCTATCTGCAGAACACCCTGAGCGACCTGAACGACACCGACATCCCGATGGCGATGAGCCAGATGGCGCTGCATCAGGTCACGCTCGAGGCGAGTTTCGCCACGATGGCGAAGCTGAGCCAACTCAGCCTGACCGACTATCTGCGCTGATCCAGCCCGCCGGACCGGGAGACCCCGACCATGACCGCCATGCCCGCAACCGCCCGCACGCCCGAGGCCCCGTTGGTCACCCCCTTCGGTGCCCTCGACCACGATCGCGCCGCGACCCTGGCCTTCCCCCTGGGTCTGCCCGGCTTTCCCGCGGTGGACCGCTTCGCCCTGGCGCCCGTGCCCGGCCACCAGGGACCGTTCCACGTCCTGCACGGTCTCGGCGACGAGCCGGTGGACCTGATCGTCACTCCGCTCGAGACCGTGGCCGATCGGATCGATCCCGCGCATGTCGAGACCGTTCGGGAGGCGTTGCAGATCGAGCCTCGCTCGCTTCTCGTCCTCCTGGTGGTCACCCTGCCGCCCAAGGGCGCGGGGCAGAGCCCGACCGTCAATCTCCGCGCGCCCATCTTCGTCGATGTCGATCGGCGCGTCGCGGTGCAGACCGTCCTGCCCGACGGCCGCTATCCGTTCCGTCAGGCGCTGTTCGCCGCCTGACGGCCGTTCGTCTCGCGTCGCGCGGGCTCGGCCGGCAATTCCTGCACGGTGCAGGCGTTGGGGCCGAGGGTGGCGCGGGCGAGGTCGATCAGGTGACGGTGGTGGGTGAAGACCAGCACCTGGGTGCGCCGCGCCAGCCGCTCGAGCACCCGAAATCCGGCTGCCGCACGGTCGTCGGAGAACTGGACGAACAAGTCGTCCACGACCAACGGCAAGGGCGGCGCCTGCTCGAAGTGCAGCTCCAGTGCGGCGAGTCGGAGCGCCAGGTAGAGCTGGTCGCGCGTGCCGGCGCTCAGCCCCGATCGATCGACCGGGCGACCCGAGGGGCGCACGGCGACCAGCGTACCGGTCGCCTGGGTGTAATCGATGGCGAGCCGCTCGAACTCGCCGAGCGACAGTTCGGCGAACAGTAGCGAGGCACGGCGAAGCAGCGGCGTTTCGTGCCGTGCGCGGTAGCCGTCCAGGGCGCCGCGCAGCAGGCGGGCGGTGGTCACGAGCTCCAGGTGATCCTCGATCGCCCGCGCCATCGCGGCTGCGGCCTGCTGACGATCGCTCTCCGCCTCGGCCGCATCCGCGGCACCCGCGCGGCCTTCCAGATCCTGGCGGGCTTCCGCCAGCTCACGCTGGATCCCTTCCAGCCGGTTCTCGATGTCCTCCAGCGACCGGGCGGCGTCGTCCGCTTCGACCCGCAGCGCCACCGCGTCGCGCCCGGCCACGAGCGCCACGAGCCGGTCGGCCGCCATGCCGGGGGCCAGCCGCTCCAGGCTCTCCGCTGCCTCCCGGACAGCCGTCTCGGCCGCGCGCCGCGTGTCGCTCGCCACCGCCGCCGCACGCAGGGCTGCAGGCTCGTCGGTCACGACACGGACGCGGAACGGGGCGAGTTCGGCGTCGATGGCAGCGCGTTCGTCGCGCGCCGACGCCAAGTCCAGATCGATCCGTTCCAACTCGGCCGCGA
>JBMCMJ010000062.1:0-11728 GCA_048615135.1 Pseudomonadota bacterium | reverse complement strand
CCTCTTGCCAGGCACCAGCCGCCTCCTCGGCGATGCCGCGCCGGGACCGACAGCGGACCCGGCTGCGCCTCGCCGCCGGATGGCGACGGAGGCTCCGGCCAGCGCCGTGGACCTCGACTCGGCAGATGTGGTGCGCGACATCGAACAGGAGCGGCTCCCGGGCGGCCGGTACTCGGCCTATCGATCGGCAGAAGGGCGTCGTCCGGCGCGGAACAGCGGATGTCGACCGGCTCGGGCGTTGCGGATCCGGGCTCGCCCTGCACCGCCACGAGGGCCCTTGCGGCCTGCGCGAACGCCTGGGCCTTAGTGGCCCCGAAGCCGCGCACGCCGACGTCGGCGCCGTGCGCGAAGTGCTCCCATCCGGCCGGTCTCACGCAAGAGGGCTCCGTCCCGGGGACCGACGGCCCACCGGTCCGGCACGCGGCGGCAGACCATCGAAGATCGAAGACCCTAACTCGAGCGGGAGTTCTCGAGGATGATTCAGGTCAAGCGCTCGCCCGTTGGCGGCCGATCGCGGCGATGACGTTGCAGACGAGCCGCGCGATGACCAGGGCGCCGAGCCCATGGGGATCGCGCGCCGGCACGTATTCGACGAAGCTCGCGCCGACGATCGGCGCGCGGGCCTCGAGCCCGTGGATCAACTCCAGCATCTGGTTGTAGTCGATCCCGCCGAAGGCCGGCAGGAGCACGCCCGGCACCAGCGTCGGGTCGATGCCGTCCACGTCGATGGCGAGGTAGATCGGCCGGCGATGGGGGATCCGGTCGAGCACCGCGGAAACGCCCCGGCGGTGCAGTTCGCGCGCCGTCACCAGTTCGACGCCCCATGCGCGGGCGGCCACCACATCGGCCTCGCGAGCACTGCCCGGGCCGCGCGCCCCGACCTGCACCAGCGCCTCGACATGCGACATTTCCGAGGCGCGGCGCATGGTCGACGAGAAGCCGAAGCGCTCGCCGTCGATCTCGTCGCGCCAGTCGATGTGGGCATCGATCTGGACCACGGTGAGCGGCTGGTCGGCGAACGCCGCGAGCGCCGGGATCGGCACGCTGTCGTCACCGCCGAGGATCAGGGGCACGGCACCGCGGCTGCGAACTTCGCGGATCGTGGCCTCGATGTTCGCCCGATTGGCCGGGCCGTCCGCCGGATCGAGGGCGAGGTCGCCCGCATCGACCACGTCGGCACCGGCGAAGCGCACCGTGCCGCTGTCGAAATCGACCTGCTCGGGTCCGCCGGCATGCCAATCGGTGGCCCGGCGGATGGCAGCGGGCGCGTCGGCCGCATGGCTCGCTTCGCCCGGCCGGTAGGGCGTCCCGTGCGGGGCACCGAGGATCACGACATCCGGAGGAGTCTCATCCCCTGCGGCGGTGCCGTCGGGGACGTCGCAGAACGTGCGGAACGGGGCTCCGCTCATACGTAGGCCGGCTGACGGGCGGGGCTCCAGGCGCCTGCCGCATGGCTGCGCAACGCCTGGATCCGCGCCGTGGCATCGCGCATCAGCCGGTGGCCGTCCATCTGTTGGCGATGGTTGAAGTGCAGCACCACCGCGCCGTCGTCCCAGGCGAGGAACAGGCAGAAGAACCAGCGCTTTTCGTCCGGCGAGTGGCACGGATAGGTGAACGCGAAGCGCTCCAGCCGACCGTCCAGCACCCGCTCGAGCGCATCCTTTGCTTCGCTGGCGAACGGATCGTGCAGACAGGTGCCGCAGACCTGGAGGTAGTTGGTGCCGAGCCCCGCTGCCGCGTCGTCGAGGCCGTTGTCCTCGGCGAAGCGCCGCCAGGCCGCGTTGACGTGACGAACGGTGCCCTCGTGGTCGAGGACCGCGGCATGCGCCGGCAGGTCGTCGAGGAGTTGGTGGAGCGTGGTCACGGCAGACACCCCCGTGGCGCGGTGGTCCAGAAACGTGAAACTATGTCGCGCTCGACCTTCGGTCCATGCGATCGATCAAGGCTGCTCTCGACCTTTGGTGGAGATGCAGCGGCTGCGGCTCGGTCTAATCGTGCTGGACCCGCCAAGGATCAGCGCCGTTGTCGACCTCATCCGGGCCCGAGATCGAGCTGAACCGCGACGCCGGACTGGCGATCGCGTGCAAGCTCGCGGCCGTGGGCCTGTTCAGCTGCATGTCGGCGGTGGTGAAGGCGCTCGCGGACGAGGTGCCGGTCGGCCAGGTGGTGTTCGCCCGTTCGTTCTTCGCGCTGTTGCCGATCCTCTGGCTGATCTGGCACGGCGGTGGCTTCCATACCCTGAAGACGACGCGTCCGATCGGTCATGCGCTGCGCTCGGCGGCCGGCCTCATCTCGATGTTCTGCGGCTTCGCTGCTCTCTCGCTGGCGCCGTTGCCGGACGTCGTGGCGATCGGCTTCGCCGCCACGGTGTTCACCCCGGCGCTCGCCTTCCTGATCCTCAAGGAGCAGGTGGGCATCTACCGTTGGACGGCGGTCGGGATCGGCTTTTGCGGCGTCCTGCTGATGCTGCAACCGGCCGGCCTGCAACTCTTCGACGGCGGCCTCGACCGGGCTCCCACCGAGGCGATGGGTCTCGGCCTCGCCCTTACCGGGGCCGTCTTCGTCGCCCTTGCGACCATCGCCGTGCGCTCGCTCGCCACCAAGGAGCAGCCGGCGGCGATCATCTTCTACTTCACCATGACCTGCACGGTGGCGAGTGCCCTCACCCTGCCCTTCGCCTCGGTGTGGCCGGACGCGCGCCAAGCGTGGATGCTGCTCTCGATCGGTTTGCTCGGCGGGGTGGCGCAGATCCTGATGACGCGGGCCTACGTATTGGCGCCCGCGAGCCTCGTCGCCCCCTTCGATTACACCGCGATGGTCTATGCGGCGATCATCGGCTACGTCGTCTTCGGCGACCGGATGGAGCCGATCATGATCGGCGGCGCGCTCTTGGTGATCGGCTCGGGTCTCTTCATCTTCTACCGCGAGCAGCGCCTGGGCCTGCCCCGCGGCCGCGCCCGCCGCCGCGGCGTCGGCCCGCCCGGCCCGCCGGGTGCCGCCTGATTCGCACCGGACGAGGCTCGCCCGCGCGCTCGCTGCACGCCACCTCGTCGAGACCGCGAAATATCACCGCAACCCGTGGAAATCGAAGCGGAATACGTGCATTTAGCTTCGATTTCCAAAATCCGTGGGCCGTGTCCGCCCGGAGACGACCGAACACCCGGCTCCTATACGCCGAACAGGCTTTGCATCCTAGGTCGCTTTCGTCGAGGGCTTCGACCCGTGCTGCCCGAGCAGCACGAGGGCATCGCGCACCGACCACGTGGCGATGGCAACGCCATCGCCGGGGGGTCCGGGGGGACCATCAAGTCCCCCCGGCTTCCTTCGCGGCTTTCTGCAGCCCCGCCCTCGCCTCTTCGAACCTTTCCGCGTCGGCGATGACGCGGGGAATTTTGTGTTGGCCGCCGAGCTTGCCCTGGGCTTGCATCCAGCGGGCGCAGGTGCCGGGGGGGAGGAGCACGACCTCGGGCGCGGCCATGCCGATGTCGTTTTTCCGGTGCGTCTCGTAGTCGTCGTTGCGCTCGGCAAGGACTTGGTCGATGCGCCGGGCCAGGGCTGTGGCATCGAGCCGGTCGTGGTCCGGCGTTTCGATCAGGAAGACGTGGTGGCCGAGCGCACCCGGCCGGTTGGGGAGTTCCGGGCCCACGACGTATTCGCCGAGCGTCGCCTCGGCTTCGCGCATCGTCCGGCTGACGGCGTCGTCGATCTCGGCGGGGATCAGGTGTTCGCCGAAGGCGGAGAGTTGGTAGGCGGTGCGGCCGGTGACGACGAGGCGCGGCGGTTTGGTTTCGAGGAAGCGCACGGTGTCGCCGAGGATGTAGGACCAGAGGCCAGAGGGGCCGCTGAGCACGACGGCGTAGTCGATGCCGGGCTCGATGGTGGCGAGCCAATGGCGGGTGGGGTCGGCGCTTTCCAGTTCCTCGGTCGGCACGAACTCGAAGAACACGCCCGTGTCGTAGGCCAGCAGCAGGCCCTCGTCCGGGCCGCGGTCGGCATAGGCGAGGAAGGCTTCGCTCGCCGGGTAGACTTCGCGGGTGACGGCGCCGGAGCGGGCGAGGTAGGGGGCGACGCGCTGCTTGTACGGGCCGTAGGGCACGCCGCCGTGGACGAACACCTCGAGGTCCGGCAAAGGCCAGCGATCGTGCGCTGCCTCCAGGCGCTCGAACAGGAGGAGCACCCAGGAGGGCACGCCCGAGAGGGAGGTGATGGTGCGCGACGGCAGCGCGTCGCTCATCAGGCGGAGCTTTTCGTCCCAGTCGGCCTCGAGGGCGAGGCCCTTGGGCGGGAAGGTGAAGGGGCGCATCCAGGCGGGGGCGGTCTTGGCGACGATGCCGGAGAGATCGCCCGACCAGATGCCGGGCGCCTCTTCCTGCAACGCGGTCGAACCGCCGAGGACGAAGGAGCGGCCGCCGAAGAAGCGGCTGTGCGGATGATGAACGAGGTGGGCGGCCACCATGTCGAGGGCCGCGCGGCGGTTCTGCTTCAGGGTCTCGTGGGTGAGCGGGATGTACTTGGTCCGGCCGCTGGTCGTGCCCGAGGTCGCGGCGAAAAACGGGATGCGGCCGGGCCAGGTGAGGTCGTCGAGGACCGGGAAGGCGTCCTTCCACCAGCCCTGCCAGAAGTCGTCGTAGTCGCCGAGCGGCACGGCCGCCTGGAACGCCCCGACATCGTCGCCCAGCCGGTCGAAACCGTGCGCGCGACCGAAGCGGGTCGCCTTGGCGCGGTGCAGCAACCGGGCGAGGGCTCGCCGTTGCGCAGCGACGGGATCGCGCTCCCAAAGGGCACGCATCCGCCGGTGCGCGAAGGGCCGGATCAGCTTGGTCGGATCGAGCAGCCGGGTCATGAGTCGGAGGTGGTGGTCCGCATCACGATCGGGAAGTGCTCGGCCCGGCCTGCCTCGCTGAGCGGCAGTTGCAGGTAGCGGCCCTCGCGCCAGAGTTCGATCTGGTCGGCGAACTGCGCGGAGCCGAGCCAGCCGTCCTGACCGCCGAACAAGACGAACCAGTTGGCGTCCGGATCGGCGAGATCGGAGACGTGGCGGCTCTGGGCGCCGAAGGTGGCGCGGTGGCGGCCGTTCACGAGGTTGTGGCTGCGCTTCATCAGCGTTTCGCGCGAGCCGGCGGAGGGCAGATCGGCGATGCGGAAGAAGCCGCCGATCACGGGCACGTTGCCGAGCAGGTGGCCGACGCGGACCCGGTGCATGTCGCCCCACGCCTTGTAGGGCTCGGCGTCGGGCGCGGCAGCGGTGACCGCCTTCTGCAGAAGGTCCAGCCGTTCCTGCGGCAGACGCGCGTCCAGATCGGCCAAGAGAAACAGCTGCAAATTGGACCAGCTCTGCCGCTCGCGGCTGACCTCGCCGTCGCCGTTGGCGTAGAGCGCGCGGGCGAGGTGGTAGAGCAGCGTCTCGAAGACGACGGGCGCGCGCGACTCGATGGTGTAGGCGCCGTCCCAACCGCGCAGGTCGTCGAGCAGCGGATGGAGCAGGTGGAGGTCGTCCGCCCGCGCCACCAGCCCCGCCGCCATCGCCGCCGCGGGCTCGGAGACCACGTCGGTCTGCAGCGCGAACAAGTCGTCGACTGCCAGGGTGCCGTGCTGCTCGACCAGATGCGCCATGCGGTTGACCCGGTCCTTCGGGCTGAAGAAATAGCCGGCCGGACGGCCGATATAGTCCGGGCGGTCGTTGGCCGAGGCGATGAAGCCCTCGGCCGGGTTCTCCACCCAACCCATGGTAAGGGCCGTGTCGAAGCCCTGCCAATTGCTGGCCTCCTGCAGGACGAAGTCGTCGGGCGGGCGCGGCCCGCGTTTGGGCAGCTTGGCGGCCATGAGCATGGCGATGCCGCCCTCGCGGTCGGCCACCAGCATGTTCTGCGCGCTGACGCCGTAGCCGGCGAACGCCTCGCGGAACTCGCGGACGTTCGTGGCACGGGCGGCGCGGAGAAACGCCGTGATCTCGTCGGTCGGCTCGTGGCCGACCCAGCGCAGCGCCAACGCCTCGCCCGGCCGCGCCCGAACGAAGCGGCTGTCGGAGAGGATCGGCCCCTCGGGCGAGCGGCGGCGGGTCATCGTCCGGTCGAACCACCAGCGGGTGTCGATCGTCACCGTCTCCTCGACGATGTCGCCATTGCCGGCGACGTTGACGAGGTCGGACGAGAGTGCCCGGGCGTTGGTGCCGCCCCAGGCGATGTCCGGGCTGCGGCCGAGGCCGAAGAAGGGCAGCCCCGGGATCATCATGCCGACGACGTGATAGGAGGGCGACTTGGCGCCGGCGAGCAGCCAGAGGTTCGGGAGGTTCAGGCCCAGATGCGGGTCGTTGGCGAGCAGCGGCGCCCCGCTCGCCGAGCGAAACGGTGCCAGGGCCAGCGAGTTGCTGCCCTGCTTGCTGGTCGCGGCCAGCAGTTCGGCCAAGGTCTCGACATCGGTCGCGCCTTCGAGTTCGGCATCGTCCGGGCCGAGGCCCGCCAGCTTGATGCGCTGCCACGTTTCGGGCCAGTCGGGCTCGAGCCTGGAGCGCAGGGCCGAGAAGAAGGCCAGCCAATTGACGTCGGTGCCGGCGAGCCGGCCGATGGTGACGAGGTCCTCGGCGGTCCAGGGCTCGGGCTCGAGCCCCAGGAGGCTCAGTTCCGGCGGCGGCGCGGCATTCGCCTGATGCCAGTTGAGGCCGTCGACGAAGGCCCGGACGAAGCTGCGCGTCTCGTCCGGCCAAGCTCGGACCACGGCCGGGGCGGCGTAGCCGAAATCGAGGATGCGCAGCGCCTCGTCGATGCCGCGGACCGGCGGCCCGGCCATCTCCGCGAGGCGGCCCTGGCTGATCTGCTTCAGGGTGCGCATCTGGCCGGCGCGCAGATGATGGTGGACGACGCCCAGGGCAAAGGCGAGGTCGGTGTCGCTCGCCGCCTCGACGAACGGCACCTGATGGTCGTTCCAGCGCACCGTGACCGGATGCTCGGTCGGCCAGCCCTCGGTCGGAAAGGCATCCAGCCGGCCGCCATTCGACTGCTGTGCGGCGTGGATCGCGGAGCAGGCGGAGAGCAGGAAGGCCATGGCGAGGGCAACGCCTGTGCGCAGGAGGGTCATGGGTCCGATCGGTCGGTGGGCGACGAGCCGGAATGTGCATCGCCAACGCGCCGCTGCAAGGCCAAGACCGCCAAGTCGCGCAGCGTGTCCTCCAGGATGACGGCGGCGGCCTCGGCGTCGTCGCCGCCGCGGTCCTCCGCCTCGACCGTGCTCCAGCGCTCGTCCTGCAGCCAGAGCGGCAGGCCGAGGCGGGCGTCGATCGCCTTGGCCGTCTCCTTGACGCTCTGCGCCCGGGGGCCGAAGCGGCCGTCGGCCAAAAGCGGCAGGCCGACGACGAGCCCGACCACCTCCCGCGCGCGGACGAGCCGCTCGATCTCCGCCATGTCGTGGGCGAAGCGCTTGCGGGTCAGCGTGCGCAGCGGCGTCACCAGCCGCCGCTCGACGTCGGTGCCGGCGACGCCCAGGCGGCGCTTGGAGACGTCGAGCGCCAGGAGCGAGCCCTTGGCCGGCAGGGCGGCGGCGAAGGATCGGAGATCGGGGGCGAGCGGCATGGCTTTTCCTGCCACGACGCGGTGCGGCCTGCCAGTTGTTCCGCCGCTTTCTCGGGTGTAGCGTGCCGCGTCGCACCATCCAGCGAGGAGTCCCCATGTCGCTCGACGAAGCCACGGTCGCGCGGATCGCGCACTTGGCGCGGATCGAGGTCGAAGCCGACCGCCTGGCGGGCCTCGCCCGCGAACTCTCCAACATTCTCGGTTGGATCGAGCAGCTGGGCGAGGTCGACACCGCCGACGTCGAGCCGATGCGCTCGGTCATGCCGATCCCCTCCCGCCAGCGCCCGGACCGGATCACCGACGGCGGCCGGCAGGAGGACGTGCTGCTCAATGCGCCGGCCAGCGAGGACGGCTGCTACGTCGTGCCGAAGGTGGTCGAGTGATGGCCGATCTTCTGGAACTCTCGCTGACCGAGGCGCGCGCCGGCCTGCTGCGCCGCGACTTCTCCGCGGTCGAGCTGACCCGCGCCTATCTCGACGCGATGGAGCGGCACCGGGCGTGGAACGCCTACATTACCGAGACGCCGGACAAGGCGCTGGCGATGGCCGAGGACTCCGATGTCCGCCTCGCGGCCGGCAATCCGGGGCCGATGGAAGGCCTGCCGATCGGCATGAAGGACCTCTTCTGCACCCAGGGCGTCCTCACCACCGCCGCGTCGCACATCCTCGACGGCTTTCACCCGCCCTACGAGAGCACGGTGAGCAATCGCCTGTGGGAGGCCGGTGCCGTCTGCCTCGGCAAGACCAATCTCGACGAGTTCGCCATGGGCTCGTCGAACATCACCTCCCACTACGGCGGGGTGACCAACCCCTGGACCCGGCCCGGCGGCAACGAGACGCCGCTCGTGCCGGGCGGCAGTTCGGGCGGCTCGGCCGCGGCCGTGGCCGGCCGCCTGTGTGTCGCGGCGACCGGCACCGACACGGGCGGCTCGATCCGCCAGCCCGCTTCCTTCACCGGCATCTGCGGGATCAAGCCGACCTACGGGCGCTGCTCGCGCTTCGGCATCGTCGCCTTCGCCTCGTCGCTCGATCAGGCGGGCGTGATGGCGCGCACGGTCGAGGATTGCGCCGTGATGCTGGGCGCCATGGCCGGCTTCGACCCCCACGACAGCACCAGCGCCGACCGGCCGGTGCCGGACTTCGAGGCGGCCACGAAGCGGCCGGTGAAGGGGCTCAGGGTCGGCATCCCCCACGAATATCGCCTGGACGGGATGAACCCGGACGTGGAGGCGGCGTGGCAGAAGGGCATCGACTGGCTGCGGGCGGCGGGGGCCCAAATCGTCGACATCTCGCTGCCGCACACCAAATACGCGCTGCCCACCTACTACATCATCGCCCCGGCCGAGGCGTCCTCCAACCTCGCCCGCTACGACGGCATGCGCTACGGGCTGCGCGTCCCCGGCAGGAACCTCGTCGAGACCTACGAGAAGACCCGCGGCGAGGGTTTCGGCGCGGAGGTGCAGCGGCGCGTCCTGATCGGCACCTACGTGCTCTCCGCCGGCTACTACGACGCCTATTACCTGAAGGCGCAGAAGGTGCGCCGGCTGATCGCCCGCGACTTCGAGCAGGCGTTCGAGACGGTCGACCTGATCCTGACGCCCACCGCCCCCTCCGCCGCCTTCCGCGAAGGCGAGAAGATGGACGATCCCGTCGCCATGTACCTGAACGACGTCTTCACCGTGCCGACCAGCCTCGCGGGCCTGCCGGGCATGAGCGTGCCCGCCGGCCTCGACCGCCAGGGGCTGCCGCTCGGCCTGCAGCTGATCGGCCGGCCGTGGGACGAGGAGACGGTGTTCGCCGGGGCCGCAGCGCTGGAAAAGGCCGCAGGCTTCGCCGTTCGCCCCTACGGGCTGGAGGGCTGAGCGATGGCCGAGGCCTACACCATCCAGGGCAACACCGGCGAATGGGAGGTGGTCTGCGGGCTCGAGGTGCACGCCCAGGTCACCTCGGAGTCCAAGCTCTTCTCGGGTGCCGCCACCGCCTACGGTGCTTTGCCCAACACGCAGGTATCGCCGGTCGATGCGGGTATGCCGGGCATGTTGCCGGTGGTGAACGCGCATTGCGTCGACCAGGCGGTCAAGACCGGGCTCGGGCTCAAGGCCAAGATCAACAAGGTCTCGGTGTTCGAGCGCAAGAACTACTTCTACCCGGACCTGCCGCAGGGCTATCAGATCAGCCAGTACCAGCACCCGATCGTCGGTGCGGGCGAGTTGCTGATCGACCTCGCCGACGGGTCGACCAAGGCGATCGGCATCACCCGGCTGCACCTCGAGCAGGATGCCGGCAAGTCGCTGCACGAGGCGAGCGCCGGTGCGAGCCTGATCGACCTCAACCGGTCGGGCGTGGCGCTGATGGAGATCGTCTCCGAGCCGGACATCCGCTCGCCCGAGGAAGCCGTCCTCTACATGCGCAAGCTGCGCTCCATCCTGCGCTATCTCGGCACCTGCGACGGCAACATGGAGGAGGGCTCGCTGCGCTGCGACGCCAACGTCTCGGTCAGGAAGGTCGGCGAGACGGGCTTTCGCACCCGCTGCGAGATCAAGAACGTCAACTCCATGCGCTTCGTTGCCCGGGCGATCGAGTACGAGGCGAAGCGGCAGATCGAGCTCTACGAGACCGGCGGCACCATCGAGCAGGAAACCCGTCTGTTCGACGCCAACAAGGGCGAGACGCGGTCGATGCGCTCCAAGGAGGAGGCGCACGACTACCGCTACTTCCCCGACCCCGACCTGTTGCCGCTGGAATTGACCGACGCGCAGATCGATCGCATCCGCATGGAACTGCCGGAACTGCCCGACGACAAGAAGGTGCGGTTCATGGAGATCTACGGCCTTTCCGCCTACGACGCGGGCGTGCTCGTGCAGGAGCAGGCGCGGGCCGACTATTTCGAGGCGGTGGCCAAAGAGCGCGACGCCAAGCAGGCCGCCAACTGGTGCATCACCGAGCTGTTCGGCCTGTTGAACAAGGCGGGGCTCGGCATCGACGCGAGCCCGGTCAAGGCGGGCCAGCTCGGCCAGCTCCTGGACCTCGTGAAGGACGGTACGCTGTCGGGCCGGCTCGCCAAGGACGTGTTCGCCCTCATGTTCGAGAGCGGCGACGATCCGGCCAAGATCGTCGCCGAGCGCGGCCTGAAGCAGGTGACGGACCTCTCGGCGATCGAGCCGATCATCGACCAGCTGATCGCCGACAACCCCGGTCAGGTCGAGACCTACAAAAAGAACCCGAAGGTGCTCGGCTGGTTCACCGGCCAAGTGATGAAGGCGACCGGCGGCAAGGCCAACCCCCAGGCGGTCAACGAGATCCTGAAGCCGAAGCTGGACGCCCTTTGAGGTCGAGGCCCTCCGTCAGCGGCGCTTGTCGGTGAACATGACGAGGCCGACGGCGGCCGCATGGGCAAGCACGCCGACCCAAGGGTTCGAGGGGTTCGACGGAACCGCCGCCGGTCGCGGCGGCTCCGACCGGCGGGCGATCAGGATGAGTACAATGCCTAAAAGGGCCAGCCCACCCCCGACCGCCGCTGCCGACTCGGCAAAGCCCAGGATCGGCTCCAGGGCGGCAACCGCCGCCACGACCAGCACAGCAAGGGCCAAGCTGAGGACCACCGTCGCCGCGACTTGCAGCCGGGCGCGGTAGACGAGGTCGTCCATGCGGCCGCCCACCGCCGTTCAGCCGCGGCCGCGCAAATGCGCCAAGAGGAACCCGGTGCCGAGCGCGCAGCTGACCGCAAGAAGCGGGTTCCGGCGAACCCACGCCTCGGCTCCCTCCATCTTCTGCTCGCCATAGGCCCGCCCACTCTCGACCCTGGCCCGCGTTTCGTCGACGGCGCGCGAGCCGACCTCGCGGAGGTCGTCAACCACGCGGCTGGCACTCTGGCTGCCCGAGCGCAGCAGCGTCTCGGTGATCTTCTCGAGATCGGCCCGCAGGGCGTCGATCTGGGCGCGCAGATCGTCGTCGCGCGGCACGGCATCGCCGGTCTTGTTCATCATCGAACACCTCCTCGTTGGGACTGGGACACTCCTCGAACGCCCTCGGGCGATGAAGGTTCCGCATGGCGGTCCGCAGAGGTGCTGTGGATTCATGCTTTCTTCAGCAGCGCGCGTCACCCTGGCGGTTCTCTTGTCCGGGAGCCGATCATGCCCCTTCGTCTCGTTCTCGCCCTCGTGC
>JBMCMJ010000061.1:0-12243 GCA_048615135.1 Pseudomonadota bacterium | reverse complement strand
ATGTAGCGGCCGCCGCGCACCACGTTCAGGACCGCGGTTTCGACCGCGTCGGCGATCCGCATCCGCTGGCTCTGGAGGTCGATGAAGGGCAGGGGCGGCTGGTCCATGGGGTCGCGGTCCTCTCGTGGCACGGGGCGGTGGGTGGCGGGGCCGTGGCAATGCGTCAATGGGGATGATCGTCGACCGCTTCGTCTGGACCTGGGTCGGTGATTGGTCCACCGTGGCGCGGGATGGTGCCCGGGGGGGCGGCGCGTCCGGTTCGTCGGCAACGAGGAGAAGTCGCCATGAGCGCGACGATCGGCGGCATCGACCACGTCATCGTCCTGGTGCGCGACCTCGATGCTGCGGAAGCGCGCTGGCGGAGCCTCGGCTTCGGGCCGACGCCCCGCGGCATGCATTCCCCGCACATGGGCACCCACAACACGACGATCGTGCTCGGCGACGCCACCTATGTGGAGTTGATGGCGGTGCACACGCCCACCCCGGCCAATGCCGGCGAGCGGGCGTTCCTCGAGGAGCGCGAGGGGCTGTTCGGCTTCGTCGGCAAGACGGACGACGCGAGGGCCGCGGCCAAGGTGTTCGAGGCGGCGGGCTTCGGCCCGTGCGAGGCACTCGATTTCGGCCGGCCGGTGGACCTCCCGACCGGGCCGGCCGAGGCGCGCTTCTCGGTGGCCCGGCCGCAGCCGGGTGCGGCACCGGGCGCGGTCTTCTTCGTCTGCCAGCACCACACGCCCGAGGCGGTCTGGCGGCCCGACCACCTCGACCAGCCGAACGGGGTCGCGGGACTGGTCGAACTGGTGGGGGTAGCCCGTGATCTGGACGCGGTCGCCCATGGCTATGCCCGGCTCATGCACGGCCAAGTGCGGCGCTTCACCGACGCGGTGGCCATCGGCGAGACGGGACCGGCACTGCGCTTCCTCACGCCCGAGGCACTGAGGCGGCGGTTCGGTGCCGTGATCGAGCCGCTGGTAGGCACCGCGCCGGCGCTGGTGGCACTGGTGTTCGCCACGACCGATCCTGAGGCCTTTCGCCGTGCCGCCGGCGACCGGGCGGTCGACGGCCCCGCCGGTGAGATCATGGTGCCGCCGGGCGAAGCGGACGGCGTGTTGCTGGTGGTCGAGCCGAAACTTCGCTGACGGGTCGCTCAGCGCGGGCGTTCGACCCGGACCTCGGCGATGCCGCCCTCGAACACCGTGCGCATCCGCTCGGCCAGGGTGTGGAACGCCTCGCCGCGCGCCGCGCGCTTGCGCCAGACCAGCCCGACCTGTCGGGAGGGCGGGTCGGGCGCGAAGCGCAGCACCTTGACCGCGGGGTCCTTGAGGGCCTCGGTGCGGATGTAGAGGGCGGGCAGGAAGGCGACGCCGATCCCCATGCCGACCATCAGCCGGAGCGTGTCGAGGCTCGTGCCCTCGAAGTCCCGTGCCACCCGGGCTCCGACCGTGGCGCACAGTTCCTCCACCTGGACGTGCAGGCGGTGGCCGGGTTCCAGTGCGAGCACGGTTTCGCCGCGGAGGTCGTCGGGTCCGAGAACGGTGCGGGTGGCGAGAGGATGGTCGGCCGCGACCACCGCCATCAAGGGCTCGATGAGCAGCGGCGTCTGCTCCAGGTGCTCACCGCGCACCGGCAGCGGTAGCAGGATGGCGTCGAGTTGGCCGTCCTCCAGAAACGTCACGAGGCTGTCGCTCGATGCCTCGCGGACGAACAGCCGCAGGTCGGGAAAGCTGCCGTGCAGGTCGGGTACCACCAGGGAGAGGAAATAGGCGCCGAGGGTGGGCACCGCGCCGAGGCGGATGGTGCCGACCGGATGCGGTCCGCCACGGCGGGCGAGAGCGCGGATGTCCTCGACGTCGCGCAGCACACGGCGGGCCCGGCCGACCACTTCGCGTCCCAGCGGGGTGAGGATCACCCGGGCCTTGCGGTCGCGCTCGACCAATTGGCCCGCGAGGCGGCGTTCCAGTTCCTTCAATTGCCCGGACAGGGTCGGTTGGCTCACGTTGCAACGTTCGGCGGCACGACCGAAATGCGCCGTGTCGGCGATCGCTACCAAATAGCGCAGTTGCTGCAGGCTCGGCATCGCGCGAAGTCTCCCCTCCGGCCTTCCGATGTGGGGATGCGCCGCGCCTTGCGAAAGCCCGCCGGACGCGGGTCGCCCGCGTCGTCGATGCGGGGCTATCGGATATAACGATCAAAAGCTCACCTCAAATCGATTGGAACGATCAACCGGTCCGCGCCATCTGAACGTTCACGTGGGCAGGTTGCCACGACGCACGCTGTCCGTTCGTTGGATGAGGAGAGGGAGATGCAGAGCCTGAACCGCACCGCCACCACCGGTGTGACCACCGAGGCCCTCTACGACGAGGGCCTCCGCCAGCACATGCTGCGCGTCTACAATTTCATGCTGATGGGGCTGGGCCTGACCGGCGCCGTGGCGCTGTTCGTGGCGAGCTCGCCGGCCATGATGAGCGTGATCTTCGGCACGCCCCTGCAGTGGGTGGTGATGCTGGCACCGCTCGGTTTCGTGTTCTTCCTGTCGTTCCGGGTCGACAAGATTTCCGCGGCGACGGCACAGGCGCTGTTCTGGGTCTTCGCCGGGGTGATGGGCCTGTCGCTGGCCTCGATCTTCCACATCTACACCGGCACCAGCATTGCCCGCGTGTTCTTCATCGCGGCCGCCATGTTCGGGGCGATGAGCCTGTTCGGCTACACGACCAAGCGCGACCTGTCGAAGATGGGCTCGTTCCTGATGATGGGCCTGTTCGGCATCATCATCGCCTCGATCGTCAACATCTTCCTCGGCAGCTCGGCGCTGCAGTTCGCGGTGTCGGTCATCGGCGTGGTCGTGTTCACCGGTCTTGCCGCCTACGACACGCAGCGGATCAAGGAGGTCTACCACGAAGGCCACGGCAGCGAGGGGCTGACCAAGCTCGCCGTGCTGGGCGCCCTCTCGCTCTACCTCAGCTTCATCAACCTCTTCATGATGCTCCTGTCGCTGCTCGGCCAGCGCGAGGAGTAGGCTTCGGCGGGCGGCACCTCCCCCACGATTCTTTGCCGTCCGCACGCGGGTGCAGGCCCAGTCCTGCACCCGCTCTTTTTCGTTCTGTCGTCGCGGTCGAGGGTATGCGCCGAAAGGATGCACCGACGTGCCCGCACGAACGGCGTAAATAGGCGATGCGAGCCGGCCCCGTCCGCGGCCGTGCCGGGGCCGCCGCGACCGAACGAAGGAATGCCGATGCGCCACGCCCTGCAACTCGCCGAAGAGCCGCTGCCGTTCGGCGGCCCGCAGCCCACCGTCGACGAGATGCGCGCGGCGATCATCTCGAAGTTGATGTACCAGGTGGGCAAGGATCAGGAGCACGCGAGCGATCGTGACTGGCTGGTCGCCACCGCCTTCGCCGCCCGCGACCACATCACCCGGCGTTGGATCGACACGACCCGCAGCACCTACGAGCGGGAGGAGAAGCGGGTCTACTACTTCTCCGTCGAGTTCCTGATCGGCCGGCTGCTGACCGACAGCCTCGCCAACCTGCGCATCCTCGACGTCTGCAAGGAGGCGCTCGCCAGTCTCGGCGTGGACTACAACGACGTTGCCGACGAGGAGCCGGACGCGGCGCTCGGCAATGGCGGCCTCGGCCGGCTGGCCGCGTGCTTCCTCGAGAGCATGGCGAGTGTCGGCATCGCCGGCTACGGCTACGGCATCCGCTATCGCCACGGCCTGTTCCGCCAGATGTTCGCCGACGGCTGGCAGGTCGAGCGACCCGAAGACTGGCTCGAATTCGGCAATCCGTGGGAGTTCGAGCGGCCGGAGGTGGTCTACGAGGTCGGCTTCGGCGGCACGGTGGAGCGCACGACCGACCGGCGCGCCCGTTGGCAGCCGGGCGAGCGGGTCAACGCCATCGCCTACGACACGCCGGTGGTCGGCTGGGCTGCCCGGCGGGTCAACAACCTCCGCCTCTGGTCGGCGCGCGCACCCGAGCCGATGCAACTCAGCGAGTTCAACGCCGGCGACTACGTCCGGGCCCTGATGGGCAAGGCCTCGGCCGAGAGCATCTCGCTCGTCCTCTATCCGGACGACACCACCGAGGCGGGACGCGAACTGCGGCTCAAGCAGGAATACTTCTTCACCTCGGCCTCGTTGCAGGACCTGCTACGCCGGCAACTCGACTACTACGGCACCTTTGCCGATCTTGCCGATCGCGTGGCGATCCAGCTCAACGACACGCACCCGTCGCTGGCGGTGCCGGAGTTGATGCGCCTCTTGGTCGACGTGCACGGTGTGCCCTGGCAGGACGCCTGGGACACGACGCGCAAGGTGATCGGCTATACCAACCACACACTCCTGCCGGAGGCCCTCGAGAGCTGGCCCGTGCCGATGATCGAGCGGCTCCTGCCGCGCCACATGCAGATCATCTACGAACTCAACGCCGACTTCCTGCGCGATCTGCGCGACCGGCGCGGCATCGACGACGAGACGATCCGCGCGGTCTCGCTGATCGACGAGAGCACCGGGCGGCGCGTGCGCATGGGGCATCTGGCGTTTCTCGCCGCGCACAAGGTGAACGGGGTCTCCAAGCTGCACACCGATCTCATGAAGAAGACGGTGTTCGGCCCGCTCAACCGCATCTTCCCCGAAAAGATCGTCAGCAAGACCAACGGCATCACGCCCCGCCGCTGGCTGCTCACCAGCAATCCGGGTCTCGCCGAGCTGATCACCGAGACGATCGGCGACGGCTGGATCGCGCATGCGGAGGAGCTGGAACGGCTGCGTCCGCTCGGCAGCGATGCCGCTTTCGTCGAACGCTTCCGGGCGATCAAGCAAGCCAACAAGGAGCGCCTCGCGGGGTGGATCGACCGGCGCCATGGTCTGCGGCTCGATCCGACTGCGCTGTTCGACGTGCAGATCAAGCGGATTCACGAATACAAGCGCCAGCTGCTCAACATCCTCGACGCCATCGCCCTCTACGATGCGATGCGCGCCCAGCCGCACAAGGACTGGCAGCCGCGCGTCAAGATCTTCGCCGGCAAGGCCGCCGCCGCCTATCACCAGGCGAAATTGACCATCAAGCTGATCAACGACGTCGCCCGCATGGTCAACAACGATCCCCTGGTCGGCGACCGGCTCAAGATCATCTTCGTGCCCAACTACAACGTGTCACTCGCCGAGTTGATCATCCCGGCGGCCGATCTCTCGGAACAGATCTCGACGGCCGGGATGGAGGCGTCCGGCACCGGCAACATGAAGTTCGCGCTCAACGGTGCGCTCACCATCGGCACGCTCGATGGCGCCAACGTGGAGATCCGCGAGCACGTGGGCCCGGACAACATCTTCATCTTCGGCAAGACGGCCGAGGAGGTGGCGTCCCTTTGGGCCGACGGCTTCGACCCGCGGGCGGCGGTGGCGGCGACGCCCAGCCTGTCGGAGGCGCTCGAGCAGATCGCGACGGGTGTCTTTTCGCCCGACGATCGGGGGCGCTACCGAAGCCTCGTCGACGGGCTCTTGAACCACGACCGCTACCTCGTCACCGCCGATTTCGCGGCCTATGCGGCGGCCCAGCAACACGCCGCCGCCTGCTACGGCACCCCTGCCTGGTGGCCCAAGGCGGTGGCCAACACGGCCGGTGTCGGTTGGTTCTCGTCCGACCGGACAATCCGGGAATACGCGAAGGAGATTTGGCAGGCCGCCTTCGATCCTGTACCCAACGCCTGACCGTGACGGTGGCGCCGGCGGGGCAACGACCTCGCCGGGGGGCGCACGCGGCCTGGGGACGATCAGGAGGACAGCCATGACCTACAGCCGGCCCATGCCGAATCTCTGCCGCAACGCCATGGCCTACGTTCTCGCCGGCGGACGGGGTAGCCGGCTCAAGGAGTTGACCGATAGCCGCGCCAAGCCCGCGGTGCACTTCGGCGGCAAGAGCCGGATCATCGACTTCGCGCTGTCGAACGCGCTCAACTCCGGCATCCGTCGGATCGGCGTCGCGACGCAGTACAAGGCGCACAGCCTCATCCGCCACCTGCAGCACGGCTGGAACTTCCTGCGCCCGGAGCGCAACGAGAGCTTCGACATCCTGCCGGCCTCGCAGCGCGTCTCGGAGCATCGCTGGTACGAGGGCACGGCCGACGCGGTCTATCAGAACATCGACATCATCGAGCGGCACGGCGTCGAGCACATCATCATCCTGGCCGGTGACCACGTCTACAAGATGGACTACGAGGTCATGTTGCAGGAGCACGTGGCCAGCGGCGCCGACGTGACCGTCGGCTGCATCGAGGTGCCGCGGATGGAAGCGACCGGCTTCGGCGTGATGCACGTCGATGCCGAGGACCGCATCATCGCCTTCGTCGAGAAGCCGGCCGACCCGCCGGGCATTCCCGGCCAGCCCGAGCTGGCGCTCGCCTCGATGGGCATCTACGCCTTCCAGGCGCGCTTTTTGTTCGACCAGCTGCACCGCGACGCCGCGGACCCGAACTCCAGCCGCGACTTCGGCAAGGACATCATCCCCTATCTGGTGCAGCACGGCCACGCCCAGGCGCATCGTTTCACCCAGAGCTGCGTGCGCGCGACCAGCGAGCGCGAGGCCTATTGGCGCGACGTGGGCACGGTCGACGCCTATTGGTCCGCCAACATCGATCTCTGCACGGTCACGCCGGAACTCGACCTCTACGACCACGACTGGCCGATCTGGACCCACGCCGAGATCACACCGCCCGCCAAGTTCGTCCACGATGCCGACGGCCGGCGCGGTACGGCCGTGAGTTCGCTCGTCTCGGGCGGCTGCATCGTCTCGGGGGCGACGCTGCACACCTCGCTCCTGTTCACCCAGGTCCACGTCCACTCCTACGCCCGCCTCAAGGGGGCCGTCATCATGCCGGACGTCGACATCGGTCGCGGCGCGCGGCTCACCAACGTGGTCGTCGACCGTGGCGTGCGCATCCCGCCCGGCCTGATCGTCGGTGAGGACCCGGAACTGGACGCCAAGCGCTTCCGCCGTTCGGAAAACGGCGTCTGCCTGATCACCCAGCGCATGCTCGACGCGCTCGGAGACTGACCCCGGTGCACGTGCTCGCCGTCGCCTCCGAGTGCTTCCCCTACGTCAAGACCGGGGGGCTCGCCGACGTCGCCGGTGCCCTGCCGCAGGCGCTGAACGACCTGGGTCACGACACCCTCACGCTGATTCCGGGCTACCCGCAGGTGCTGGCGCGCCTGGGCCCCGCCGACGTCGTCGACACCTACGGCGAACTCTACGGCGGCCCCGCGCGTGTGCTGCTGGGGCATCGCAGCTTCGGCCAGCCGGGCGTACTCGTGGTCGATGCGCCGCATCTCTTCGATCGGCCGGGGCATCCCTACCAGTCGCCCGACGGGCGGGACTGGGACGACAACGCCTTCCGCTTCGCGGCCCTCGCCGTGATCGCTCGCGAGATCGGCTTCGGTCGCCTGCCGTTCTGGCGGCCGGACGTGATCCACGCCCACGACTGGCAGGCGGGGCTGGTGCCGGCGTACATGGCCCTCGATCCGCGCCGTCCGCGTCCGGCCACCGTGGCGACCGTCCACAATCTCGCCTTCCAGGGGCAATTTCCGGCCGATCGGCTGGCGGCGCTCGGTCTGCCGAGCCACGCCTTCGCCGTCGCCGGTGTCGAGTACTACGGCGGCATCGGCTTTTTGAAGGCAGCCCTCTTCTATGCCGACAAGCTCACCACGGTGAGCCCGACCTACGCCCGCGAGATCCGCACGCCCGAAGGCGGCATGGGCCTCGACGGGCTGCTCGCCTCGCGCGGCGACGACCTCGTCGGCATCGTCAACGGGATCGATACGGCGCATTGGGATCCCGCCAACGACCCGATGATCGACCCGCCCTTTGATGCGGAGCGGCTGCAGGTGCGCCGTCAGCACAAGGCGGCGCTGCAGGCGGCCCTGGGCCTGCAGGTGCGGCGTGATTTGCCGCTCTTCTGCGTGATCAGCCGGCTGACCTGGCAAAAGGGCATGGACGTGCTGCTGCCGGCGGTCCCGGCCCTGGTCGAGGCGGGCGGGCAGCTCGCCGTGCTCGGCTCCGGCGATGCGGGGCTGGAGGCGGGCTTCGGCGCTGCGGCCGGGCGCCATCCGGGCCGCGTGGCGACACGGATCGGCTACGACGAGCCCTTGTCGCACCGTCTGCAGGCCGGCAGCGACGCCATCTTGATCCCGTCGCGGTTCGAGCCCTGCGGGCTGACCCAACTCTACGGGCTGCGCTACGGTTGCGTGCCGGTGGTGGCGGCGACCGGCGGGCTGGTCGACACGGTGGTCGATGCCGACAGCCGATCCGGGGCAACGGGCATCGTCTTCGAGCCGGGCCGCACGGATCGGCTGATCGACGGCATTCTGCGCGCCATCGACCTCTGGAAGCAGCCCGCCCGCTGGAGCCGGCTGCAGCGGCGGGGCATGGCGCAGGATCTCGGCTGGGCGAGTGCGGCAGGGGCTTATGTCGCGGTGTTCGAGGCGGCTCTCGCCCAGCGTTATTGAGCCTTGGACGTGATCGGAACAAGGCGCACGCGGGTGCGTTGTTGCTCCGGTCGAGGGAGGCTAAGCGGACGGCGCGCACGATGCGCCGCTTTCTGATGCCCTCGTCCACATGCCTGTGCCGATCGCCGAGGATGTGTCCGTGACCCTTGCCCAGACCCTGCCGGCCGCGCCGCGGCTCTATCAGCTCGATCCGACCCTCGTCGCCTCCGTCGACGACCTCGAGGGCTTGTGCCGCCACGTCGCCGCATTGGGGTTCGACGGCGTGCTGGTGCCGGTTGCCGCTCCCTCCAGACCGCATCCGCTGGATGCCGAAGCGCTGCTCGACGCCCTGAGTGCTGCGGAACTCGTCGCCTTTCGGGAAATCGACACCGCCGAAGGGGCGGCGGCGGATGCCCTCGCCGAGACCTGGATCGCGCGCGGTGGCCGGGGGCTTCTCTGCCGCGCCGCACCCTTGCGCGATCCGGCCGATTGGCAAGCACGTCTGGCCGATTGGCGCGAGCGGGCACCCGGTCTCCACATCGTCGCCGAGGCGCTCGCCACACCGCTCGACGTCGTGCACGGCCTCGCCGTCGCGGGCTTCGACGGCGTGATCGACAGCTCGTTCTGGTGGAATGGCCATGACCGCTGGTTGCTGGACCAGGAGCCGGTGATCCGCCGCGTCGGCCGGACGGTGGCGCTGACCGAGGACATCGGCGGCGCACGGCTGATCGACGAGGCGGTGCCGATGCCGGCGTCCGCCGATCCGGCACGGCGCTACCGGGCGGTCTATCTGCGCGCGGTCGGCCTCGCCGACGGCCTCGTGATGCGCATGGGCTTCGAGTACGGCGCGTCGGCGGCCGCGACGGACTGGGCCGAGGTCCGGGCCAGGGCGCCGTTCGACCTGACGGCGTTCGTTGCCGCCGCCAACCGGCTGAAGGCGGACCATCCGGCGCTGCGCGAAGGGGGCAGGCTGCAGCGCGTGAGCGCCCCCAACGCCCGGATCGCGGCGCTCTTGCGCTTCGCGGGCGGCTCGCCGGCGGCCGCCAGCGAGGCGGCGTTCGTCGTTCTCAATCCCGATCCGAGCCAGACCGACGGGCTCGCCGTGCCCGGGCTGGTGACCGCCGCGGGCGGACGGTTCGAGGCCATCGAGGACGTGACGCCCGCAAGCGAGCCCCTGCCGTTCGATCCGGAACGGCCGCTCACGCTGGAGCCGATGGACGTGCGCATCTTCGCGAGCCGGCCGGCGGCAGCGAAGCGGCGTCGAACGCCGAGCCCGCGCGCGAGCCAGAAGCGCCTGGAGGAGCTCGCGGCCGCGCGTGTCGCCATCGAGGCCGTCACCCCGCAACTGGACGGCGGCCGCTTTCCCGTGAAGCGGGTGGTCGGCGACATCCTGGAGGTCGAGGCCGACATCCTGATGGACGGCCACGACAAGCTCGCGGCCGAGTTGCTCTTGAAGGCGGTGGACGACGGCACTTGGCGTCGGGTGCCCATGCATCCGCTCGACAACGACCGCTGGGGCGGGCGCATCGCACTTACCCGCAATACCCGCTACGTTTACACCATCGAGGCGTGGTTCGACGTGTTCGCCACGTGGCGGCTGGAGATCACCAAGAAGCACGGCGCCGGCGTGCCGATCGGGCTGGAGTTGGAGGAGGGCCGGCAGCTGGTCGCGGCGACGGCCGCGGCGGCGACGGGCGAGGCGAAAGCGGGTCTCGAGGCCCTGCTCGCCGACCTCGAGGCGCGGCCCCTCGACGAAGGCTATCAGTTGGCGCGCCTGCTCGACGCGACGGCGGCCGAGTTGATGCGCGCGGCCGACCTCAAGCGCAACCTCACCCGCTACCCCGAGGAACTGGAAGTCGTCGTGGATCGGACCCTCGCCGCCGTGGCGGCGTGGTACGAGCTGTTTCCGCGCTCGATGAGCGACGATCCCGAGCGTCACGGCACGTTCGACGACGTGATCGCGAAGCTCCCCTACGTTCGCGACATGGGCTTCGACGTGCTCTACTTTCCGCCGATCCACCCGATCGGCCGAAAGAACCGCAAGGGGCGCAACAACAGCCTGACCGCACAGCCGGGCGATCCGGGCTCGCCCTACGCGATCGGCGGCGCCGAGGGCGGCCACGATGCCCTGCATCCGGAACTCGGCACGTTCGAGGACTTCCATCGGCTGATCGAGGCGGCTCACGCCCACGGCCTCGAGATCGCCATCGACTTCGCCATCCAGTGCTCGCCGGACCACCCGTGGATCGCCGAGCACCCCGATTGGTTCGATTGGCGGCCCGACGGCTCGCTCCGCTATGCCGAGAACCCGCCCAAGAAGTACGAGGACATTTCCAACGTCTCGTTCTATCGCGAGGGGGCGTTGCCGTCGCTGTGGGTGGCTTTGCGCGACGTCGTGCTGTTCTGGGTCGGCCACGGGGTGAAGATCTTCCGCGTCGATAACCCGCACACCAAGCCCCTGCCGTTCTGGGAGTGGCTGATCAACGAGGTGCAGGCCAGCCATCCCGACACGGTCTTCCTCAGCGAGGCCTTCACCCGGCCGAAGATGATGAAGCGGTTGGCGAAGCTCGGCTTCACCCAGTCCTACAGCTACTTCACTTGGCGCAATCACAAGCTCGAGCTGCAGGAGTACCTGAGCGAGCTGACGCGCGACGAGCCGAAGGAGCACATGCGCCCCAACTTCTTCGTCAACACGCCGGACATCAACCCGGTCTACCTGCAGACCAGCGGGCGAGCGGGCTTCCAGGTGCGGGCGGTCCTGGCGGCGACGCTCTCCACCCTGTGGGGCGTCTATTCCGGCTTCGAGTTGACCGAGGGCCGACCGCTGCCGGGCAAGGAGGAATATCTCGACAGCGAGAAGTACGAGATCAAGGCCTGGGACTGGAACCGGCCGGGCAACATCCGCGAGGACATCCGACTGCTCAACACCATCCGGCGCGAGAACCCCGCCTTCTGGTCGTTCACCAACCTCGAGTTCCACGAGGCGTGGAACGACAAGGTGATGGTCTATTCGAAGGTGACGCCGACGCTCGACAATGCCGTGATGGTCGCGGTCAACCTCGACCCGCACACCGCCCAGGGCTGCCAGTTCGAGGTGCCGCTCTGGAAGTTCGGGCTCGCCGACGACGCCAGCATCGACGTCGAAGACCTCGTGACCGGTGCCCGCTTCACCTGGAACGGCAAGGTGCAGCATCTCTGGCTGGATCCGCGCGAGCGGCCCTACGCCATCTGGCGACTGGTGCCGCCGGGCCTCGTCGCCGCCGCTCCCGCTCCCCGCAACGTCTGATCGAGCCGCCGCGCATGACCGATCCGCTCTGGTACAAAGACGCCATCATCTACCAGACCCACATCAAGGCCTTCTTCGATGCCAACAACGACGGCATCGGCGACTTCGAGGGCTTGATCCAGAAGCTCGACTACATCCAGGATCTGGGCGTCGACACGATCTGGCTGTTGCCCTTCTATCCGTCGCCGTTGCGCGACGACGGCTACGACATCCAGGACTACCGCGCGGTCAATTCGGCCTATGGCAGCATGGCCGACGTCAAGCGGCTGGTGCGGGAGGCGCACCGGCGCGGCCTGCGCCTGATCACCGAATTGGTGATCAACCACACCTCCGACCAGCATCCCTGGTTCCAGCGTGCCCGCAAGGCCAAGCCCGGCAGCATCCATCGCGACTACTACGTCTGGTCGGATACCGACCAGAAGTACCAGGACACCCGGATCATCTTTCTCGACACCGAGAAGAGCAACTGGACCTGGGACCCGGA
>JBMCMJ010000060.1:0-12255 GCA_048615135.1 Pseudomonadota bacterium | reverse complement strand
GACGTGCCGAGCCCGGCGAAGCCGCCGTCCGGCTGCCATTTCCACACCCGCTGCCCGTTCGCGCTCCCGGAATGCCGCAAGATCGACCCGCCCTTGGTGGAGGTGGCGCCGGGGCATCATGTCGCCTGCATCCGCCGTCCGGTCGGTGCCGAGCCGGCACCGCTCACCAAGACCGTCTGACGAGGCCCCTCCATGACCGCATCCAGCCTGCCCGAGCTTTCCGCCGTCGAACTCCGGCGGCGGATCGGCACCAAGGAGATCTCGCCGGTCGAATTGCTGGAAGCCTGCATCGCGCGGATCGAAGCACTCAACCCGGCCATCAACGCCATCTGCGCGAAGGCGTATCCGCGCGCCCGCGCCGAGGCGAAGGCTGCGGAGGCGGCGGTGCTGCGGGGCGAGGCACTCGGCCGGCTGCACGGCCTGCCGGTCGGCATCAAGGACCTGCAGGACACCGAAGGCCTGCTCACCACGCACGGCTCGCCGCTCTACCGCGACCACGTGCCGAAGGTCGATTCCGTGCAGGTGGCGAAGGTTCGCGGCGCGGGGGCCATCGTCGTCGCCAAGACCAACGTGCCCGAGTTCGGCGCCGGCGCCAATTCGCGCAACCCGGTCTGGGGGGCGACCGGCAACCCGTTCGATCCGAGCCGCATCGCCGGCGGCTCGTCCGGCGGCTCGGCGGCGGCCCTCGCCGTCGACATGCTGCCGCTCTGCACGGGTTCCGACACCGGCGGCTCGCTGCGTCTGCCGGCCGCCATCTGCGGCATCGTCGGCTTTCGCCCCTCGCCGGGCCTCGTGCCGATGGAGGGCCGCCAGCTCGGCTGGACCCCGATCTCGGTGCTGGGGCCGATGGGCCGCGACGTCGCCGACACGCGCCTCCTGTTCGCCGCAC
Organism: Pseudomonadota bacterium; assembly: GCA_048615135.1. Lineage (GTDB taxonomy): Bacteria > Pseudomonadota > Alphaproteobacteria > Geminicoccales > Geminicoccaceae > RECO01. The sequence continues at coordinate 11,366 of JBMCMJ010000060.1, read as the reverse complement.
AGCTCGGTGTCGACGACCGCGATCCGTTGAGCCAGCCGCTCGATCCGGCCGAGGTCGAGGTCTTCCGCCCGGTCGACCTGGGCCGCCTCCGGGTCGCCTGGACCACGGATTTCGGCCAGTGCCCGATCGATCCGGCGATCGCCGATACGCTCCGCGCGCGGGTCGGCCGGATGCGCCACCTGTTCGCCGCCTGCGACGAGGTCGAGCTGGATCTGGGCGACGCCCATGGCTGCTTCGATGCGATCCGCGCCCTGAATTTCGTCGCCCGCCATCAGGCGGCCTACGAACGCACGCCGGACCTGCTCGGCCCCAATATCCGCGCCAACTACGAACTCGGTGCGGCGCTCTCGCTGCGCGACGCCGCCTGGGCGCACGCCGAGCAGACACGGTTGTTCCGCCGTTTCCAAGCGGTGCTGCGCGACTACGACCTGCTCCTCGCCCCGACGGTTCCGGTCTCGCCCTTCCCCTGGACCCAGCTTTACCTGGAGGAGCTGAACGGCCAGCGGCTGCGCAACTACTACCACTGGCTGTCGCTCGCCTATGTGGTGACCCTCGCCACCAACCCGGCGATCGTCCTGCCCGTGGGGCGCGATCCGGAGGGTTTTCCCTTCGGTCTGCAGGTGGTCGGTCGCTTCCGCGGCGACGTCGATCTCCTGAACGCGGCGCAGTCGCTCGAAACCGTGCTGGCGGACCTGCCCGACCTCGCCCGGCCGAAGCCCGACCTCGAAGCGCTCGCCACACCACGGCCCGAGCTCACCTCGATCGTCACCGCCCCGCCCGTTCTCTGAGGCCTGGCCATGAAGCGCGTGCTCGTCGCCCAGATCATGCACGAGACCAACACCTTCTCGCGCCTGCCGACGGACGAGGAGGCCTATCGCCGCCGCTATCTGGTGCCGGCCGGCGAGATGATCGCGCGGTTCCGCGGCACCGAGACGGAACTCGGCGGGTTCGTCGACGCCGCGGAACGGCACGGCTGGGACTTGGTGCCGGCGATCGCCGCCAACGCCACGCCGTCCGGCAAGGTGACCGCCGCCTGCTGGGCCATGCTCCAGGACGCCGTGCTGCAGGCCGCCGACAACGGCCCGATCGACGGCGTGTGCCTCGCCATGCACGGGGCGATGGTGACCGAGACCGAGGACGACGCCGAGGGCGCCCTCCTCGCACGGCTCCGGGAAAAGCTCGGCCCGGACGTGCCGATCGCCCTCACCCTCGACCTGCACGCCAATGTCAGCGAGGCGATGGCCGAGCACGCCAGCTTCGTCGTCTCCTATCGGACCTATCCGCACATCGACCAGCGGGCGCGGGCCAACCAGGCGGCCGATCTGGTGGAGGAGGTGATGCAGGGGCGCAGGCGCTCGATCTGCACCGTCGGGCGTGCGGCAACCCTGGACGGTTGGAACCACGGCCGCACCCAGGAAGGCCCGTTCGTCGAGGCGCTCGCCAGGGCCGACGCCTTCGAGCGGGAGCCGGGCATCCACGTCGTCAGCCTGCAGGCGGGCTTCGGCTGGTCGGACGTACCCTTCGCCGGCCCATCCGTCATCGTCAGCCACGACCCGGCGGCGAAAGGACGGGCCGAGGCGATCATCACCGACCTGCTCGACCACCTCTGGCGCACCCGCGAGCAGAACACCGTGCCGCATCTGCCGCTCGAAGCCGCGATGGCCGAAGCGCGCGTCGTCGGCGAGGCGCCGCTCGTCATCGCCGACGCCACCGACAATCCGGGCGCCGGCGGCTATGCCGATGCCACCAACCTGCTGAAGGCCATGCTCGAAGCGGGAGTGCAGAACGCGGCCTTCGCCACGATCGTCGATCCGGCGGCGGTGGCCGTGGGCGAAAGGGCGGGCGTCGGCGCCACCCTCGAGGTCGATCTCGGCGGCCATGTCGATCCGGCCTACGGTGCCCCCCTCCGCTGCCGGGGCGTGGTCCGCCATCTGAGCGACGGCAGCTTCGTCAACCAGGGGCCGATGTGGCAGGGCGTGACGCTGTCCATGGGCCCGACCATGGTCCTCGGCCTGAAGGGCGTCGATGTCGTGGTCTCGACCAACCGGCTGCAGACCACCGACCTCCAGGCGTTCCGCAGCCAGGGCATCGAACCGACGACGAAGAACGTGCTCGCGGTCAAGAGCTCGCACCACTTCCGCGCCGCCTACCAGCCGATCGCCCGCAAGGTGCTGGTGGTCGACAGCGGCGGGCTCTGCTCCCACGACTACCGCCGCTTCCCCTTCACCAAGCTCCGCCGCCCGATCTGGCCGCTCGACGATCTGCCCGAGTAGGCCGGGTAGAAAGAGAAGGACACGAGGACCTCCGGCTCCGTTGCCCCCCGGACAACGGCCGAGGCGTCAGGCGGTCTCGTGTCAATCGACCCGCACGAGCTGGCCGGTGGCGCGCGTGGTCACGCGCCCGTCGATGATCCCTTGGTAGACGAGCGTCATGCCGTCGTCGGTCAGCCGACGACGATGGTGCTGCAACTCGGCGCCCCCGGCCTCGCTGATGGCAAACACGTAGAGGTGAAGATCGGGACCGTCGACGGTCGCCCAGGCCAGGGCGTCGCCCGCCATCGGCTCCAGCGTCTCGCGGACCGTGAACGGGTCGTAGTCGGCGGCCTGGACGTAGTACCCGCCGCCCCGCACGGGTTCGAAGGCCGCACTGCGGACCAGAAAACGAACGCCCGGGACGTCCCGTCGGCCGCCCGTCCGCACCACGGTTTGCCAGTCGATTCGGAAGCCCGCCTCGCCATGCCGTTGGATGACGGTGACCACGTCGCGCTGTTGCTTCTCGCCCGTCACGACGTCGATCAACTCCGCCGCCCCGACGAACGTACCGAAAAACGCATCGATCGCGCGCGCGGGAAGGGACGCTCCGAGCAGGGCAAGCACCACGACCACGCCGATGATGGCCCCTCTCATCGCTCGACCCTCTGCAGGACGAGCCGCGGTCCGGGCGCCGCGGTCATCCCGGCATAACGCCAGAGTGCGAGGCGCAGTTCGCCGGCTTCGGTCATGGAAAGTTCGGCACGACGGAGGTCGGGATGCCCACCATGATCCACCTCCAACGTGGTCACGACGAGGCTCTCCTCCATCCGCGTGGCCCATACCAGACGCCGTCCCTCGAACGGCAGACGTTCGGCCCGCCGGCTGACCAGGCGATCGAGGAAACCGCGCGGTGCGAGGGGTTCCTCGAAGATCGTGCCGTCGGCGCGCGGAACGAGGTCGGCCCGCAGCGGTGCCCCGAAGTCCGGCGCTTCGAGCTCCACGCGCAGGCCTCCATCATCCGTCCGTTCGACCAGGACCCGGGCGTCACGCTCAGGCGCCGCGAACGAGCCTTCCGGAAACGCGGCCGCCGGGGTCGCGAGCCATAAGAGGGCCACCGCCAGCGCCGCAGGACGCCTCATCGAAGTGCCGCCTCCATGTCCGCGAGCAGGTCGTCCACCGGCTCGATGCCGACCGAAAGCCGGACGAACCGATCCGGCACCGGATCATAGCCCCAACGACTGCGTTGCTCGGCTGTGGTATGCACGCCGCCGAAGCTGGTGGCTTCCTCGATCAGTCGCGTCCGCTCCAAAAAGGCGCGCGCGGCGCCGACATCCGCGAAGGTCACGCCGACGAGGCACCCGAAGGCGCGCATCTGCCGCGCGGCCGTGCCGTGCGCCGGGTCCTCCGGCAGCCCCGGATAGCGAACGGCCTCCACCCGCGGATGCTCGCCGAGCCACCGGGCCACGGCGAGGGCATTGGCGCTCATCCGCTCCAGGCGAACGTCCAGGGTCATCAACCCGCGCTGGACGAGCCACGTTTCCATCGGCCCCGGGATCGAGCCCGACAGCGTGCGCCATTGCCGCACGCGGTCGACGAGTTCGCGATCCCTGGCAGCGACATGGCCGAACAGGACGTCGCTGTGGCCGTTCAACGCCTTGGTATCCGCGCTCACGACCAGATCGGCCCCGAGGTCCAGGGGCCGCTGGCCGAGCGGCGTCGCGGTCGTGTTGTCGACGACGACGAGGGCGCCCGCCGCGTGGGCCCGTGCGGCGACCGACCGCACGTCGACGCAATCGAGGCCCGGATTGCTCGGGGTCTCGATCCACACCAGCCGCACGTCGTCGAACGTAGCGTCTGCCAGCTCCGGGGTCGGCAGGGTCTCGACCCGCAGGCCCCAGGGCACGAGTTGGGTCTCCGCGTAGACCCGCACCGTGTAATAGCCGTCGCTCGGCAGCAGCACCCGATCACCGGGGCGAAGCAACGGGTTCAAGACCGCGATCGCCGCCGCCATGCCCGAGGGGAAAACGACCGCCTCGCCGCCTTCGAGCCGCCCGAGGACATCCTCCAACGCCTGCCAGCCGGCGTTGGCGAAGCGCCCGTACTGCATCGGCTCCGCACTCGGATCGCCAGCGAGCCGGTAGGTACTCGCGAAAACGGGACTGGGAGCGAAGGGAGTGCCGTTGGGCCGCTCGCGCTCGGGATCGAGGAGGAGGCTGCCGGGAGAGAGCGGACGCGACACGGAACCTCCAGCGTTGCTGCACGACGGAGAGTGGCTCGAGCCGCCGGCCGCGTCCAGCAGCCGAAGCGTCGCTACCGCGCCGGGCGGCCCGGCACCGAACGCCAAACGGACAAGGCGGCGAAGTAGAACGAAGCCGCGACCCAGAGCCAGAAGATCAGGGGCGACGCGGCCTGGGCATCACCCGTGTCGGCCTGTTCGAACACCAGTCGCAGCGACGTGGCCGCCCACAGCACCGTCATCGTCAGGGTGACGGTCCGCCAATTGCGGACGCGCAAAGGGTGCACGTATTTCCAGGGCACGAATGTCAGGATGCCGCAGATGCCGATGATGGCCAGATTGGTCCAAGGCCCCGTCTGCAGCACGAAGGCATACAGGACTACCAGATTCCACAGAGCAGGAAAGCCCTCGAAATAATAATCGGATGTCTTGATATTGACGTTAGCAAAGGTAAAACAGGAGACCGCCATAATGAAGGCGGCCGTCCAGGTCTCCCAGCCGGCCGGAACCAGACCGAAGGCGTAGACCATGATGGCCGGAACGGCGACGTAGTTGAAGTAGTCGATGACGTTGTCGAGCGTCGCACCGTCGACGTAGGGAATGACCTCGCGTACCCGCACCTTGCGGGCGAGCGTGCCGTCGATGCCGTCGACGAACAGCGCCAATCCGAGCCAGAGGAACGCGGCGAGACGGTCCCCCTCGACGGTCGCCATCAAGGCCAGACAGCCGAGCACGATCCCGGAGGCGGTGAAGGCGTGCACCGCCCACGCCGCGGCCTTTTGCTTGCGGCCGTGCAGCCGGCTCGGGTGCTCCACCGCCATGATCCCCTTCTGCCCTCCGGGTGATGTGCGAACGACAAGATCGCATTTTCCCACATCTGCCACCCGAATGTCACATGGATCATGCAGACGGCGCCGCTGCCACCTTGCCGTTCGCTGGTAAGACTTCGTTAACGTTCTCCGGTCATGCTCGCCACCAAGCGGTGCAGGAGACGACCTTTGACGAGGTGGGCGGAAGCGGGACTCGAGGGCCTCGAGGGTCGGCTGGCGCGTTGGCCCGTCGCCCGAAAGGTGCTGGTCGCGCCGCTGATTGCGCTTACGGCCGTGGTCGTCATCGCCATCGTCACGCTGATCGCGCTGCTCTGGGCGGCCGAGGACAACCGGCGGCTGGATGGCTTGGCGGAACGGGCCGATACGCTGCAGGAGGTCCGGGCCGCGATGCACGCGGGCCACCGCCTCGTGTTGCGCCACGCCCTGGGGACGGGCGTCGATGAAGTCAGCCTGGAGCAGGGTCTCGTCATGGTCGAGGCGGGCCTGGACCGCCTGGGCTCGATGTCGGAGCCCTCGATGGCGCTCGCCGGCGCCAACGCGTATCGCGCGCTCGCCCGCCAACACGCCGAGGGCATCGGTACGGGCAACGGCTCCAGCGGGTTGATGCCGCTGCGGCTGGACGACGCGTTCGCGGACTTCGACCATCGGCTCGGCCGCGAGGTCGATGCCGCCCGCGTGCGGCTGGAGGTCTCCCGCACCCACCACGCACGGGTGGTCGCCTGGACCGTCGTGATCGTCTCCCTGGCGGCGGTCGGCGGCTCGATCGTGACCCTGCTCGCCGCACGCCGCAGCGCGCAGGCCATCGCCGTTCCATTGCGTCGGATCACCGAGCGGACGGTGCAGTTGGCTCGGGGGCAGCTCTCCCTGCCGATCCCGGGACGCGGCCGCACCGACGAGATCGGCGCCATCGCGAACGCGCTGGACGTTTTCCGAGGCACGGCGGAGGCGCTGCATCGCCAAGCCTATCTCGACCCCCTCACCGGACTCGCCAATCGCCCGGCGTTCATGCAGCAACTGGAGCGCGCTCTCGCCGAGCAACGCCGCTATCGACGGGGCTTCGTCGTCCTGCTGCTCGATCTCGACCATTTCAAGGAGGTCAACGACACCCTGGGACACGCCACGGGTGATCGGCTCCTCGTCGAAATGGCCGCGCGCCTGCGGGCAGCGGTACGGCAGAGCGACACCCTCGCGCGGCTGGGCGGCGACGAGTTCGCCTTGGTGCAGACCGACCTTCGCGCAGATCTGCCGCCCGAGCGGGTTGCGCAGCGGATCGTGCAAGCAGCCGCGGAGCCCTTCGACTTCGACGGCCAAACGGTCTTCGTCGGCACATCGGTCGGCATCGCCTCGTGCCCGGGTGACGGGAACGATGCCGATACCCTGATGCGCCACGCGGATCTCGCGCTGTACGAGGCGAAGCGACAGGGTCGGGAGGGTTGGCGATTCTTCACGCCGGCGATGCAGGCGGCCGTCGTGGAGCGACGGGCGCTGGAGTTGGACCTCCGCCAAGCGCTGGAGACTCACGCCATCACCTTCGCGTTCCAACCCAAATTCACCCTGCACGGCCGGCGTCTGGTGGGAGTGGAAACCTTGGCACGGTGGGTTCATCCGGAACGCGGTGTGGTGCCCACCGAACGCTTTCTGGAGATTGCGGAGAGCACCGGCCTGACGGAACCGCTCGGTTCACGGGCGCTGGAAACGGCGCTCGCCGCCGCCGGCTGCTGGTGGCCGCGGGTCGGCGCCGATTTCACGGTGAGCATCAACCTCGCGATCGCGCAGTTGCAACGCGGAGGCTTCGTCACGGACGTCGAAGCCGCCCTCGCCCGCGCCGGCATAGCGCCCGGACACCTGTCGCTCGAGGTCTCGGAATGCGTGTTCGCCGCCGATGATCCGAGCGTCGTCGATACGCTGCGGGATCTCGGCGATCTTGGCGTACGGCTGGCACTCGACGACTTCGGTACGGGCTACGCGTCGCTCAGCCATCTCAATCGCGTACCGTTCGACGAGTTGAAGATCGACCGCTGCTTCGTCCGCGAAGTGACCCACAGCAGCGATGCCGCGGCGATCGTGCGTGCCATCGTCGCCGTGGGTCGAGCGCTCGAACTGGTGGTCACTGCGGAGGGGATCGAGACCGAGGCGCAGCGCCGCCTGCTGGTCGATGCAGGCGCGACCCTGGGTCAGGGATTCCTACTCGGACCGCCCATGCCGCCGAGGAGTTTCGAGGACTTGCTCGAACGCGAAGAGCACGAGATCGGCGCCCCGTCGGGATCTTGAGCCGCAGCCGCGGGCTTCGACCGGTCGGCGGCTACCCCTCAGGTACCCGTCATGACCACTTCGCCCAGCAGTTCGCCCCGATCGAAGAAACGTGCGCGCGCCTCCTGGCCGGGAAGCAGCTTGGCGATGCCGGTGCATGTGCCGGTGCTGACCACTTGCCCGGCTGCCAAGTCGACGCCCTGGCGCGTGAGCCACGCCAAAGCCTCCAGCGGATGGCCGAGCACCTCCCGGCCGGTCCCACGACCCCGCTCCTCGCCATCGACCAGGGCCACCACTTCGATCTCGGGCAGCCGGTCGAGCGGTGGCGGCGCGAGTGGTGCTCCCAGCACGAGGGCGTGGTTGAATCCGAAATCCACCGCCGCGCGACGCGCGTTGCCCATGCCGTCGAGCCGCTGGCGCGTCGCAACGAATTCGATCGCCGGCACGACGGCATCGATGGCGATGGCCAGCGCTCGGGCGTCGTAGCCTTCGGGACGACCCGGCAGATCCGCGCCGAGCCGCAGCGCCAGTTCGCATTCGAAGCCGAACAGCCCCGCCGGCAGCGCCACCGATGCCCCGCTTTTCAGGACACGCGGCGCGAACACCGGACCGAAGAACGGCTCGTCCGTCTGCATGACGCGCCGCGCGTTCGGGCTGGTTGCGCCGATCTTCCAGCCCGCCAGCGGCCAATCGACTGCGGCGCGCGCCGCTGCCGCGAGACGGTGAACGTCGGCTGCGGTGGCGAGTTCGGACTCGGCGACCGCCTCGATGGACTCGCCCGAACGCAACGCCCGGGCAAGCTCGAGAGCAACAGAAGAACTCATGGTCTCAACTCGCCAGCAAGGTCGGCACGGTCATGCTCGAGAGCACCGAACGGGTCGCCCCGCCGAGCACCCATTCGCGCAGGCGCGTGTGCCCGTAGGCGCCCATCACCAGGGCACTTGCGTCGTGATCGGCGATGCTGGAGAGCAGCACCTCGCCGATCGGCACCCCGGCCGAGACGGTGTGATGAGCGTCGGCACGGATCCCGTGACGGGCCAACTGCGTCGCTTTGTCGATGACCAGCGCATCCGAGCCGTCCGGGGGGTCCACCTGGAGCAGAACGACCTTCTTGGCATCTTCGAGCAGGGGCAAGGCGGCGCGTACCGCCTTGGCTGCCTCCCGGCTGTCGTTCCAGGCGACCAGCACGGTTTCGCCGAAGCCGGCAAAGTGTCCCTCGCGCGGCACCATCAGCACCGGACAGCTGCCGTCGAGGATGATTCGTTCCGCGAGACTGGCATCGGGAAAGACCGATCCTTCGTCGCCCTGCGGCACCACCAGAAGGTCGGCATAGCGACCATGGCGGGCAAGCACCGTCGCCGGATCGCCCTCCTCGGTGCGCCATTCCACGGACAGCCCTCCATCGCGGAACCGCTCGCGGAAGACCGTCTCCAGTTCCTCCGCTCGGGCCTGCGCCGCTTGGCGCTGAGCCTCGATCATCTCGGCCTCGACCGGGCCCGCGAGTTCACCCAGGCTCGGCGGCAGGTAAGGGGGCTCGATCGGATAAAGGCCGATGAGATGGCCGTCGTGACGACTGGCCAGCGCTGTGCCGAGCGTCAGCCGCTCGTCACGGTTCGAATCGGCGTCGACGTGAACGACGATGGTCTTGAACGACATGTGTGTCCCCCGGCTGTGCGGATCAGCCGACGTTGATGTGCGAACGCTTGCAGAAGTCTCGGAGAACCATGCGCAAGCAGGCGGCATGCAGGCTGTCGCCGCGCTCTCGGGCAGCCTCGATGTCGTCGAGAATGATGTTGCGCAACACCAGGGAGCCATCGTCGGTGGTCATCAGATAGCGCCCCATCTCGACGGCCACGATGGCCGGGACGTGCTCATGCTCGGCGATGGCATCGATCTCGTCCGGCGTCAGTTCGCTCAGCCCCACACAATCGTCGTATGTCAGCATACTCGGACCCCCTGTTGGCTTGCGTGTCCTTGGCGGGCTCATCTTCGAACAGCGAATCGGAACACGAAATAAGCGAAACATCCATGATGCGGATCAATCAGCCGCGGAAACCACCACCCCGACCGGGCCGAAACCACAGCCGGCAGCGAAGGCTTGGCGGAGCGGCGCCGCGGGCAGCACCCAGAGCGCACCTGCCGCCTGCAGTCCGGCAATGGCATCGGACCCGTCGAGATCCACGTACCAAGCGAGAGCGAACCACGTCCGGCCGATCGGCGTGCCGCCCGCGTCGAGCAGTGCCCCGAAGGCCGTCCCGGAATCGGTGCCGGGTCGGAAGACGACCAGCCGGACGCCGCCGTCCGCAGCGCCGCGCGCGAGCGACACCTGCATCAACCCCGCCCACCCGAGGCACGTGGCAAGCGCCAGCACGGCTGCGATCCGGTGCGGCCTCATCCGCCGCTCGGCGCCGGTTGCACGGCCGGCGACGGTGCCGGCGCCTCGCGGATCGGCCAGTGCACGGCCGCCGCGAACAGGCCGAGTGCGATCGCCAGCCACCACACCACATCGTAGCTGCCAGTCGCATCGAACAGCCAGCCCCCTAGCCAAACACCGAGGAACGCGCCGACCTGGTGGCTGAAGAAGACGACACCGAACAGCATCGCCATGTTGCGCACCCCGAACATCAGCGCGACGAGACCGCTCGTCGGCGGCACGGTCGAAAGCCAGAGAATGCCCATGGCCGCCGCGAACAGATACACCGAAACGGTCGTCACCGGCAGCGCGACGAAGGCCAGCAGCACGACCGAGCGTGCGAGGTAGATCCAGCACAGCAGAGTCTTCTTGCTGTGTCGGGTGCCGATGACGCCCGATGCGTAGGCGCCGATCACATTGAACAATCCGATCAGCGCGATGGCCGCGGCGCCGACACCTGGTCCGAACCCCTGGTCGCCGAGATAGGCGGGCAGGTGGATGCCGATGAAGGCGACGTGAAAGCCGCAGACGAAAAAACCCGCGGTGAGCAGGAGAAAGGAGCGGTGGCCGACGGCTGCGCTCAGCGCTTCGCCCGCCGGCAAGGGTGCCGCTACGGCACCGCCCCGGCCGAGTTGCAGGGGCACGTAGTGGAGGACGAAGGCCAGCGGCAGGACGATCACCAAGCCAGCCGCCAACAGCAGGAGCGCGTCGAACCAACCGAACGCCATGATGAAGGCTTGGCCGAGCGGCACCATCAGGAACTGGCCGAGCGACCCCGCCGCCGTGCCGACCCCGAACGCCCAGGACCGCTGCGCTTCGGGGAGCAGGCGTGCGAACGCCGCGAGCACGATGGAATAGGAGGCAAAGGCCTGAGCGAGGCCGACCAGGATGCCGCCGGAAAGCAGCAACCAGAGGGGCGTGTCGCTCACCGCCATACACGCGACGCCAACCGCGTAGGCCACCAGCCCAGCGGCGATCACCCGGCCCGCCCCGTGCCGATCGGCCAAGGCGCCCGCGAAGGGCTGGGCCGCGCCCCACAGCAGGTTCTGGACAGCCATGGCCAACGCGAAGTCCTCGCGCGTCCAGCCGTGAAACAGGGTCATGGGCTCGAGGAATAGGCCGAAGGTGGCCCGCGTCCCGAAGGCGACGATGGTCAGCAGACAACCGGCAACGACGATCGCCCCCGGCGTGCGCCACGTGGTCGCCGTCATGCCTCTCCCTCTAGGGCTCGCGGCGCCGCGTCACCGCGAGGCCGCTCAGTGCACCGCTCGGGGCTTCGGCCGATAGGCGTTGCCGTCGATGCCGGAGAAAAACGCTTCGAGTTGCGGGTGCGTTACCGGCCGCCCGCTCTCGTCCGGCAGCAGGTTCTGCTCGGACACGTACGC
>JBMCMJ010000059.1:0-12293 GCA_048615135.1 Pseudomonadota bacterium | reverse complement strand
GACCTGCGCGAGTACGACCGGATCGTTCACCTGGGCGCCGTCGAGGAACTTCGCCGGATCGAGACCGGCGATGGACATCTGCGCATCGGGGCCGGCGCCACCTACACCGATCTGTTGCCGCACGCCGAGCGACACTGGCCGGCCTTCGGCGACCTCCTGCGGCGGCTCGGCTCCGAGCCGATCCGCAATTCCGCCACCCTCGGCGGCAATCTCGGCAGCGCCTCGCCGATCGGCGACACCCTGCCGGTCCTGCTCGCCCTGGGCGCTTCCCTCGTCCTGCGCCACGGGGCGAGGCGCTGGACCCTGCCGGTGGACGCGTTTTTCCTCGACTACAAGCGCACCGCCCTGCCGAAAGGCGGCTTCGTCGAGCGTATCGACCTGCCCTTGCCGACACCTGATCTGCACCTCGACGTCGCGAAGGTCAGCAAGCGCTTCGACCAGGACATCAGCGCCGTGCTGCTGGCGACGGCCGTGCGCCACGACGGCCGCACGATCCAGGAGGCGCGCATCGCGGCCGGTGGCATGGCGGCGATCCCGAAGCGCGCGCCCGTGGCGGAGGCGGTGCTCGGGGGTGCCCTCCTGGAGGCCGTGAGCTTCGAACGGGCGGCCGCGGCGCTCGAGCAGGAGTTCCGGCCGTTGACCGACATGCGCGCCACCGCCGCCTACCGGCTGGAAGCGGCACGCGCCGCGCTGATCCGGACCGGCATGGCGCTCCTCGGCCAGCGGGTCACGCTGCCGAAAGAGCCCGTCGCATGAGCCGCGTCCACCAGAGCCTCGCTCACGACAGTGCGGTGGCGCATGTCACGGGGCGAGCGCGCTACACCGACGACCTTGCGGAGCCACGCGGCCTCCTCCACGCCGCGGTGGGGACCAGCACGGTGGCGGCGGGGCGGATCACGGCCCTCGACCTCGAGCCCGTAGGCGCGGCCCCGGGCGTGGTGGCGGTGGTGACGGCGGCGGACATTCCGGGCGTCAACGACATCGGGCCGGTGTTCCACGACGAGCCGGTGCTGGCCACCGACCGGGTCGACTATTGGGGTCAGGCCGTCTTCGCCGTGGCGGCGACCAGCGTGGAGGCGGCCCGCCGGGCAGCTCGCTTGGCCCGCATCACCTACGCGCCGGAACCGCCCATCCTCACCGTCGAGCAGGCGATGGCGGCGGAGAGCTTCGTCCTGCCGCCGCACACCATGCGCAAGGGCGACGTCGCCGCGGCGATGGCGGCCGCCCCGCACCGCCTCGCCTGCGACATCCGCATGGGCGGGCAGGATCATTTCTACCTGGAGGGCCAGATCTCGCTGGCTCTGCCGCAGGACGACGGCGGGTTCCTGATCTACAGCTCGACCCAGCACCCGAGCGAGATCCAGCACAAGGTGGCCGAGGTCCTGGGCCTCCCGTCGGCGCTCGTGACCGTCGAGGTCCGGCGGATGGGCGGCGGCTTCGGCGGCAAGGAGACCCAGGGCAACCTGATCGCCGTACTCGCAGCCTTGCTCGCCCGGAAGACCGGCCGGCCGGTCAAGCTGCGGCTCGATCGCGACACCGACATGGAGCTGACCGGCAAGCGGCACGACTTCCACAACCGCTACGAGGTGGGCTTCGACGCGGAGGGGCGGCTCCTCGCCCTCGATGCCGAGTTGGCCGCGCGTTGCGGCCTGTCGGCGGACCTCTCGGCCGCGATCTGCGACCGGGCGATGTTCCACACCGACAACGCCTACCACCTGCCCGCGGCGCGCATCCACTCGCACCGCTGCCGGACGCACACCGTCTCGAATACGGCCTTTCGCGGCTTCGGTGGGCCGCAGGGCATGCTCGGCGCCGAATTCTACATCGACGAGGTGGCGCGTTATCTCGGCAAGGACCCGCTCGACGTGCGCCTCGTCAACCTCTACGGGCCGGGGCGCGACACGACCCCCTACCACATGCGGGTCGAGGACAACGTGCTGCCCGACCTGATGCGCGAACTGGCCGATTCGTGCGGCTACCGCGCGCGGCGCGAGGCGATCGCCGCGTTCAACCGCGAAAGCCCGATCATCAAGCGCGGCCTCGCGCTCACCCCGGTCAAGTTCGGCATCTCGTTCACCGTCACCCACCTCAACCAGGCGGGCGCCCTGCTCCACGTCTATCAGGACGGCTCGATCCACCTGAACCACGGCGGCACCGAGATGGGCCAGGGGCTGTTCGTGAAGGTGCAGCAGATCGTGGCCGAGGTGTTCGACGTGCCCGCTGCCTGGGTGCACCTCTCGCCGACCAACACGGGCAAGGTGCCGAACACCTCGCCGACCGCGGCCTCCTCCGGCACCGACCTGAACGGCATGGCGGCGCGCAACGCTGCCCTGACGATCAAGGAACGGCTGGCCGCGTTCGTCGCCGAACTGCATCAGGCAGACTCCTCGGAGGTCGCCTTCGTCGAGGGCGAGGTCCGCATCCGGGGCAACCGCATGCCCTTCGCCGAGGTGGCCAGGCGGGCCTATCTGGCCCGCGTGCAACTTTCGGCGACGGGCTTCTACAGGACGCCCAAGGTCCATTACGACCGCGAGCAGGCACGCGGCCGGCCCTTCTACTACTTCGCCTACGGGGCCGCCTGCAGCGAGGTGGCGGTCGACACGCTGACCGGCGAACACCGGACCACCCGCGTCGACATCCTCCACGACGTCGGCCGCTCGTTGAACCCGGCGATCGATCGGGGGCAGATCGAGGGCGGTTTCGTCCAGGGGATGGGCTGGCTGACCACCGAGGAGCTGTGGTGGAACGAGGCGGGCCGGCTGATGACCCACGCGCCCTCCACCTACAAGATCCCGACCGCGCGCGACGTCCCCGACGCCTTTCACGTCGGCTTGTGGGAGCGCGGCTGCAACATGGAAGATACCATCCACCGCTCCAAGGCGGTCGGCGAGCCGCCCTTGATGCTCGCCATCTCGGTGTTCCTGGCGCTGCGGGACGCCATCGCCAGCCTGCGGCCCGGCTCCCGCCCGCAACTGGACGCACCCGCCACGCCCGAGCGGGTGCTGAACGCCTGCCGAGCCCTGCGCGCGCCATCGTGAGCGGCATTCTCGTCACCGTGGTGGAAACCAAGGGCTCGACCCCGCGCGAGGTCGGGGCGTCGATGCTGGTCACCGCCACCGGCCAAGAGGGCACGATCGGCGGCGGCGAGCTGGAATGGCGGGCGACCGCGCTTGCCCGCGCCCGCCTCGGCCGGGAGGTCGACGAACTGGTCAGCCTGCCGCTCGGCCCCGAACTCGGCCAGTGCTGCGGGGGGCTCGTCCGGCTACGACTGCAAACGGCCGAGGCGTTGCCCGCGCCGCGCGCCCTCCTGGCCCCGGTCTGGCTGTTCGGCGCCGGGCATGTCGGCCGCGCCGTGGCCCGCGTGCTGCGCACCCTGCCGGGCCAGGAGATCGTCTGGATCGACGAGCGGGCGGCAGCACTGCCCGCGAGCGACGCGCGGACGACCTGCATCCCGGCAGCGATCCCCGAGGCGCTGGTTTCCAAGGCGCCGGCCGGCGCCCATATTCTGGTGATGACTCACAGCCATCCTCGCGATCTGGCCATCGTCGCGGCCGCCCTCGGACGCAACGACCTGGGCCTCGTCGGCCTGATCGGCTCGGCCACCAAGCGTGCCCGGTTCGAGCGACGGTTGCGCGGCGTAGGCCTGGGCGACGCGGCGCTGGCCCGGCTCAGCTGCCCGATCGGCCTGCCCACGGTGCGGGGCAAACATCCCTCGGTCGTCGCCATCGCGGTGGTGGCCCAACTTCTGGAAACACGGACCCATGGATGACGCCGCCCTCCTGCAACGGGCGATCGACCTTGCGGTGGCCAATGTGACTGCAGGCGGCGGGCCGTTCGGGGCGGTGGTGGCCAAGGCCGGGCGGATCGTCGCCGAGGGCGGCAACCGGGTGACCGCCGATCTCGACCCGACGGCGCATGCCGAGATCCAGGCGATCCGGGCCGCCTGCCGCGCACTCGGCACCTTCTCGCTGGAGGGTTGCGTGCTCTACTCCAGCTGCGAGCCGTGCCCGATGTGCCTCGCAGCCGCCCATTGGGCGCGCCTCGACCGGGTGGTGTTCGCCGCCGACCGGCACGACGCGGCGGCCGCCGACTTCGACGACGCGGTGCTCTACGACGAGGTGGCTCGACCGCTCGAGGCCCGCCGGCTGACCATCCGCCAGCTGCGCCTGCCGACCGCGGATGCCCCCTTCGCCGCTTGGCGTGCACAGGCGAACAAGACGCCGTATTGACGGCCAATGCGCCGCGCCCTCGCCTTGCTGCTGAGCCTCTCCCCCCTGCCGGCCGCGGCCGACTGCGTGGTGCTCCTGCACGGTCTGGCTCGGACCGAGGTCTCGCTCCTGGCCATGCAGGAAATGCTGCAGCGCGCGGGCTTCGACGTGGTCAACGACGGCTATCCCTCGACCGAGGCGCCGATCGCCGAGCTGGTCGACGACGTCGGCTCGGCGGTGGCCCGGTGCACGACCGTACCGGTCCACTTCGTCACCCACTCGCTGGGCGGCATCTTGCTGCGGGCATGGCTCGCCCGGGAGCCGGCGATCGAGCTCGGCCGGGTGGTCATGCTGGCGCCGCCCAATCAGGGCTCCGAACTGGTCGACGTCTTCGGCGAGTGGGAGCCCTTTCTCTGGATCAACGGACCGGCCGGGGCCGAACTCGCGACCGGGCCCGCGTCCACGCCGAACGTGCTGCCCTTGCCCGACTTCGAGCTCGGCATCATCGCCGGCGATTTCTCGCTCAACCCGGTCTTCTCGGCGCTGATCGAGGGCCCCGACGACGGCAAGGTGGCGGTGGCGAGCACCCGGATCGACGGCATGGACGACCACCTCGTGCTGCCGGTCAGCCACACCTTCATGATGAACAACCCGCTGGTGATCGTGCAGACGCTCACCTTCCTGGAGGGCGGCGCCTTCGACCGCTCGCTTTCCTATGGCGATGCCGTCGGCCGGCTCATCGAGCTCGGCTTCGACCCCGCCGACGAGCCCTGAAGCCCGCGGCTCACTCGCAGCCCCTATGCCGGCGCCACATCTTCGGATCGTGACCCTCGGGCACGGCCGCGCAGGGGTCGTTGGCGGCGTAGCCGCGCAGCTCCCGGTAGCGGGCGATCTGCTCGGGGCGCAGGAGTTCGGGCGTTGCGAGGTGGGTCTGCAGGTGAATGTAGCGCAGCCGCGCCCGGCTCGCGCCGATCGCATCGAGCAACGTCCGCAGGGCGAGATCGTCCAGCGAGCCCTCGCGAAAGCCCGCGTCCAGT
Organism: Pseudomonadota bacterium; assembly: GCA_048615135.1. Taxonomy (GTDB): domain Bacteria; phylum Pseudomonadota; class Alphaproteobacteria; order Geminicoccales; family Geminicoccaceae; genus RECO01. Next base: position 7,048 of record JBMCMJ010000059.1, on the reverse strand, counting down.
GCGGCCTCGAGCGCGATCAACCGCTCGCCTTCGGCGATGGCGGCGGCCTGCATCGCGGCATGGAGTTCCCGGATCGCCCGGACCTGATCCGGTTGCAGCGGGATCGCCTCGGCCAGCTCCAGGAGATGCGCCGGACCGGGCACGCCGTTCAACTCGGCAACCAGCGCCAGCCCCCAGCCGCCACCCCGGCGCAACTCTTCCAGATCCTCCGCCGAGAGGCTCTTGATGGCCCGCCCCTCCATCCCGGCATAGGGCGAGGCACCATGATGCGCGTGCTGTGCGGCCACCCCCATCGGCCAGATCGACAGTGCTGCCAACAGGACGCGCGCGAGCATCCGGACTTGCATGTGTTCGTCTCCTTCGGGACAAGCCCGACGGTCATCGACCAGACCGGCGCCTCGAGCAAGACGGCGACCGGCCGAGCAAGGAGGCCAACGACCATGGCGGCGACGCGCAGCGTGGAACTGAACGGCAAGCGGATCGAGATCACCGACGCGATGCGGGCGGCCGTTCGCGAGGAATTGCCCGAGATCGCCTGGATCGCGGACGACGGCTTGCGCGCGGGTGTGACCGACGCCTGGGCCGCCGCCCTCGCCTCGTCGAGCTTCGCGAGCCTCGCTCTGATGAAGCCGTCCGGCAACTACGACAGCCGCCCGCTGCGCCACGGCAGCCAAGCCGACCACATCCGCTCGGTCACCCGCATGGCGCTGAAGATCGCGGAGGAGATGGACCAGCTGATGCCGGACTTCCGCTACGACCGGGACCTGCTGATCGCCGGCTGCCTCTGCCACGACATCGGCAAGGTCTGGGAGTTCGATCCGGCCAATGTCGAGCGCTGGAAGGCCGAGCCGCGCCGGGCGGGGATGCCGTCGATCCGCCATCCGGCCTACGGTGTCCACATCTGCCTGACGATGGGGCTGCCCGAGGCGGTGGCGCACATGGCGGCGGCTCATTCCGGCGAGGGCGAACTGCTCGTGCGCTCGCTGGAGAACACCATCCTGCACTGGGCCGACTACACCTTCTGGCGGGTGCTGGAGGCGGGCGACCAGCTCGCCGATGCGGACGACTGGCTCGGCGGCCTCACCCACGGCCGCGCGGGCGAGACGCCGAAGCGCTGAGGCGTCCGGGCCGGCGCTCGGGCGCTCAGAAGAGGCGAGCGGTGGCGGCGGAGAGGCCGACGCTGGGTTTGCCGTGGCCGCGGCCAGCCAGGCCGCGCAGGGCTCCGGCCCGGACCATGCCGGCGAGGGCCTCGGTTTGGCTGACGGCCGCCCATGTCCCGTCGATGGCCGGCACCCGCAGATCGGCACCCGGCGCCGCCGCGATCCCGGCCAGCGGCGCACCGGCGAACACGACGCTTTCGGCCCCGTCGGCGACCAACTCGTCGGCCAGCTCGAAAATCCGGGTCGCGTAGCGGTCGCGCACGTCCTCGATCCGCTCGAACGGCGCATCGAGGAAGCGAAAGCCGACGCAGCGCTCGCGAAAGCCGAAATCGTCGACGGCCTTCTGGTACCACGCACGCATCCGCGACGAGATCGACACGATGCCGAACCGGTAGCCGGTGGCCGATGCCGTCATCATCGCGCCCTCGGCGAGCCCGACGACCGGCACCGGTAACAGGCTCTTCAATTCGAACAGTCCCGGATCGCCGAATGCGGCCAGCACCACCGCGTCGTGATCGCCGAGCCCCTCGGCGATGACCTCCAGGGCCGCCGCCGCTGCGACCATCGCCTCGGCGCCGGTCTCGATATAGGGAAAGCCGATGCGCGCGGTGAGCCCCGTCACGGTGGTCTCGGGTGCCGCGACGCGTCGCGCCTCGGCCACGAGGCGGTCGGTGATCGCGGTCGACGTGTTCGGATTGACGAGGAGCAGCTTCACAGGACTCAGCTCTCCCGCCCGGCCGCGCGCATCCACGCGAGACGCATCGCCCCGCAGTCTTCGGCGAGCACGCCCGTCGTGACCGCGACGGTTTGGCCGGTCATGGCGAACAGGTCCTCCAGCGCGTAGGCACCGTAGGCCTTGCGGCCGAGTTGGCGATGGCGAGCACCCATGACGATCCTCGCGATGCCGCCCTCGACCAGCGCCCAGGCGCACATCGGGCAGGGCTCCATCGTGGTGTAGCAGGTGGCCCCGTGCACGGTTTCGGCATCGAACGCCGCGAGGGCCTTTCGGAGGGCCACGATCTCGGCGTGGGCGGTGCAGTCGCCGGTCGAGCGCACCTCGTTCTCACCGACCGCGAGCCGCTCGCCATCCTTGGCGATCACGGCCGCTACCGGCGTGTTGCCCTTGTCCCTCGCCTGCATCGCGTGATCCAGCGCGATGCGCATCATCGCCTCGTCGACGTCTCGGTCCACCATGAAGTCCGTCTCCCCGAGAGTTACGCCCTCGATCAGTAACCGAGCATCCTCGGCAGGAACAAAACGATCTCCGGAACGAAGAAACACAGCACCAGTACCGCGAACTGCGCGACGACGAAGGGCCATACGTGCCGGATCAGCGACACGAGCGATATCTTGGTGATGCCGCACATGACGAACAGGAGAATGCCCACCGGTGGGGTCATCATGCCGATGACGAGGTTGAGCACGAACAGGAAGCCGAAATGCAGCGGGTCGATACCGTAGGCGATCGCCAGGGGCGCGAACAAGGGGGCCAACATGATGTAGGCGGCATTGGATTCGATGAACATGCCGACCACGATCAACATCAGCATCACCAGAAACAGGAACACCTGTGGATCGCTGGTGAAGTCCTGCATGGCATCGGCGAGGCGGAACGGCAGCAGGTCGAGAGTGAACAGGAAGGTGACGACCGAGGCGAAGGCGATCAGGGCGCCGACGACCGCCGAGGTCACCGCTGCACGAAAGAACAACTGGGGGAGGTCGCGCAGTTTCAGTTCGCGCGTGACGAAGAAGCCGATCAGCATCGCGTAGACCACGGCGATCGCCGCCCCCTCGGTGGGGGTGAAGACGCCGCCGATGATGCCGCCGACGACGATCACCGGCATCATGAAGATGATGAACGAGCGGCGAAATTCGCGCGCGAAGACGCCGAATCGAAAGGCTTCGCCGGTTTTCGGAAAGTTGCGGATCCTGGCAATGATCGAGCAGGTCAGCATCATCGCGACCGCGAGGATGATGCCGGGGACGATGCCGGCGATGAACAACGCGCCGATGGAGACGCTCGGGCCGGCCATCAGCGCGTAGACGATCATCGCCGAACTGGGCGGGATGATCGGGCCGAGATTGGCGGAGGCGCCGACGACCGACGCACTGAACTGCGGCCCGTAGGACTTGCGGAGGCTGGGGACGAGTGCTGTGCCGAGGGCACTCGCGCTGGCAACGGCGGCGCCCGAAACCGAGCCCAAGAGCATGCCCGAGACGACGGTGACGTGGGCGAGGCCGCCGCGCACCGAGCCCACGATGCTGTTGGCGAAGCGGACCAGCCGCACCATCACGCCGCCCGCGATCATCAGTTCGCCGGCCAGCATGAAGAGCGGGATCGCGAGCAGCGGAAACACGTTGGTCGAGTGGACCATGCGCTGCGCCAGGGTCTGCAGTTGCATGTCCGTGGTCAGCAGCCCGGCCACGGCGGCGACGCCGATCGCAAAGGCGATCGGCATGCCGAGCACGGCGAACACGAAGAACGCGCCGACCACCACCGCCGTCATGTTTCGTCGTCCATGTGCCGGGGCTCCGCCTCGAGGCCCGAGACGAAGGCCGCGAGGACGAGGATGCTGTGCGCACTGCCGACGACGAGCGCCACGTAGAACATGCCGGACGAGAGGGCCAGGGTGGGCATCGGCTGATCCCACACCGCGACGGCCACCTGCACCGCCTGCACGATGATGATGACGAACAGGCCGACGGCGATGGCACTCGTCAGTCGGAACAGGGACCGCCGAACACGGTCCGAGAGCACATTGACCAGGATGTCGATGCCGACATGCGCCCCCGTCTTGATGCCGTGCGGCACGGCCAGGAAGATCATCCAAACAAAGGTCAGCCGGGACACCTCGTCCGCCCAATCGATCGAATCGTTGAGTACGTAACGGTAGAAAACCTGGCCGGACACCGTGGCCGTCATCACGGCGGTGATCACGACGATCAGCACGTAGGACACCTTGTCGACGACGGCCAACGAGCCCGAATAGGCACGACCAAGCGCCGATCGGGGCAGCCCCCGACCGGCTCCGTCCCGGGCCGGGCGCATCAGCTTTCGGCCGCGCCCTGCAGCACGAGGTCGATCAACTCGTCACCGAGGCGAGCCCGCAGTTCGTCGACCACCGGCGCGGTCAGGCGCTGCAACTCCGCGCGCGCCTCGTCGGACAACGGCGTGAACACCATGCCGAGTTCCTGTAGTTGCTCCAGGGCCGCGCCGTCGGCGGCGATGGCAAGCTCCCGCTGGCGGGCATTGGCCGCATCCATCGCCTCGACGACGATGGCCCGCTGGTCGTCCGGGAGCCCGTCGAGCCAGTCGGCATTGGCCACGGTCACGATGAAGTCGAAAAAATGCGAGGTGTCCGACAGGTACTGCTGCACCTCGTAGAAATTGCGCGTGGTGATGATCGAGTAGGGGTTCTCCTGGCCATCCAGCACGCCCTGCTGCAGGGCGGAGTAAACCTCGGAAATGTCCATCGCCACCGGATTGGCCCCGAGTGCGCGGAAGGTCGCGAGGTGGGTCTCGTTCGGCTGCATGCGCAGCCGCAACCCCTCGAGGTCGGCCGCACGCTCGATCGGACCGATGCTGTTGGTGACGTGCCGCGCACCGAGTTCCATGTAACCGAGCGAGGTCAGGCCGCGCTCGCGCATCGCCTCGTCGAGCTTCTCGCCGACCACGCCGTCGATGACGCGGAACGCCTGCTCACGGTTACCGAAGACGAAGGGCAGACTGACGGCTTCGAGTTCGGGCACGAGGCGCGACAGGAAGGCGATGCCGATCCAGGTCATCTGGACCGCCCCCGTGCGTACCTGATCGACGTTTTCCTGGGCCCCACCGAGCTGCATGTTGGGGAACAGCTGGACGGTCATCGCACCGCCGCTCAGCTCTTCGACCCTTTCCTCGAAGGTCTCCATCGCGATGCTGCTGCTGTGATCGCTGGCGAAATTCCCGGCAACGCGGATGGTCGTGGCCTGGGCAGCGGTCGTCGCGAGTAGCGAGAGCGCGGCCGCGCCAACAAAGCCGAGAGCGGTAAGGCGCATGACGGGATCCTCCTCCTAGACGGAATGCAAACACGCTCTCGCCGGCGATCCGGGACACCAGTCGAATACCGCAAGCCGCGTTGCTGGGACTGTAGGGTGAAAACATCTCTGGTCAAGTCAAAGGCAAATCGGGCGGTTCGCTCTCTGCGGATCGCCCGAATGATGAAAATTCGTGCAATTTTTGCGCAGCCGCTTTGCGCCGTTACCCGCCCCGGATCGAGGTATCGAAGCGTCATGGCCTTGCCCGGAAGGCGTGTGGCCTGCCCGCGCCATGCTGCTACCCGGTCGTTCGCGACGCAGGTGGGATCGGGTGCATGCCTGCCGAGCGCCTACGTCGGGTAGGCCAGCCGGATGGCCTCGACCGTCTCTTCGGTGACCGGGGTCGGCACGCCGGCGTCACGGCCGAGGCGGACGACGGCGCCCCCCAACCAGTCGAGTTCGATCCGTCGTCCGGCCTCCAGGTCCTTCAGCATCGACGCCTTGATGTCCGGGTTCTGGGTGCGTTGCCCGTCCAGGATCCGCTCGGCCCGGTCGGCGGCGAGCGGAATACCCTGCGCCCGCCCGACCGCGCAGGCTTCGCGGACCAATGCCTCGAACCGCTGCCAAAGCGCCGGATCTTCGCGGATCGGCCCGATCGGCTGGCGGGCATAGCCGCAGATGCTCGCGAACGGCGCCAGCATGGTGAACTTGTTCCACACCTCCAGCTCGATCCGACCGCTATGTTCGCCGTCGAAGCGCGCCTTGGCACACGCAGCGGCGAGCTGGTCGAAGAGCGGCTCGGGCCGGCCTTCCCAGTCGCCGAACTTCAGCCAAGCGAAGGGTCCGGCGCGGCGGATCACGCCCGGTTCCTCGATATGCGCGCTGATGCCCGCCACGCCACCGGCGGTCGCCGCCCCGAACACGGCCTTGACGATGCCGTGCGCCTCGACGCCGTTCTGCAGCGGCACGACACGGGAGCCGACGCCGACGAACGGCCGGGCCGCGGCGATCGCGTCGTCCAGATCGTACATCTTGGTGGCGAGCAGGACGACGTCGTAGGCGCCGTCCTCGAGCGCCGCGAGCCGCACGCGCTCCAGCAGCGGGCCGCCCTCGCCGCGCAGTTCCAGGCCGCGCTCGGCGATCGCCGCGGCATGCGCGCCCCGTGCGACGAAGGCGACATCCACCCCGGCATGGGCAAGCCGCGCGCCGAACCAGCCACCGACCCCGCCGGCCCCCACGAACAGAACCCGCATCGCCCCTCTCCCCGACCGCTCCGGACCTCCGCTGCCTAAATGTCCCGTCGCGGTCGCTCAAGGGCGCGGTTGATTTCCCGCTTCGGCGCCGGACAATGCGGCCCTAGGACCAATCCGCGAGGCCAGCATGAACGATCAGCCGACGCGCCCGGTGCGGGTGTGGGATCTACCGACCCGTCTGTTCCACTGGTTACTGGTCGTCCTGGTGTTTCTCGCTTGGCTGTCGATGGAACTGGGCCGTGTCGACTGGCATATGACCATCGGCTACATCGTGCTGACGCTGGTGCTGTTCCGCGTGATCTGGGGGCTCATGGGCTCCGAGCCTTCACGATTTGCGAACTTCGTCCGCGGACCCGGCACGACCCTTCGCTATACGGCCGAACTCGTGCGTCTGCGGCCACGGCGGAGCGTCGGGCACAACCCGCTGGGGGCCGTGTTCATCGTGCTGATGCTCGCCCTGGTAGCGTTCCAGGCGACCACGGGCCTGTTCGCGGACGATGCGATCTTCACCCGTGGGCCACTCGCCAAGCTCGTCTCCAGCGAAACGTCGAAGATGCTGACGAGTTGGCACAAGCAGAGCTTCGATCTGCTCGTCGTCCTGATCATCGTGCACGTCGC